>CAITQY010000679.1 GCA_903894655.1 uncultured Gemmatimonadota bacterium | reverse complement strand
GCGCCAGTAATCCTGCGTCTTCACCCTCCTTCCATCGTCCCATGACGTCAACTCCGATCCGCCGCTTCGCCTTGTTGATGACCGTAGTGCTCGGCATGCCGACCGCCCTGCACGCCCAGGAGACCAAGCCGGCTCCCATGAGCGCGCGTCAGGTCATCAACCCGCCGGGAATTGCCCCGCTCGTGCCCGCCTATTCCGTGGCCGTGCGTGACGGCGATCTGGTGTACGTGTCCGGCATGACCGGCATCAAGCCCGGCACCCAGGACATCATCGAGGGCGGCATAGTCGCGCAAACACGGCAGACCATGGAGAACATCAAGGCGTCGGTGACGGCCGCGGGTGGAACCATGGCCGATCTGAACGAGTGCACCGTGTTCGTGATGGACATGGCCGATTACGCCGCCGTGAACGGCGTGTACATCGAGTACTTCAAGGTGAACCCGCCGGTCCGCGCGGCACTGGCCGTGACGGCGCTCCCGCGGCCAGCGGCGCGCGTGGAGATCAAGTGCAGTGGGAGAATTCACGCGAAGTAACGTGGCGGCGTACGCTCCGTCGTCGCTGATCCACGGTGCGCCGGAACGCAGCATCACCCAGCGGCGCGGCGCGTGCTCCGCGAAAGTGCCGCCGCCGCGGGCACCGAGCGCCCGCGCGTTGCCAGCTGGATCCCGACCAGCACCGCCACTGTCACCGGTCATGTAGCACTCGTGCCTATGCGCCTCCTCCCGTGGCTGTTCGTGTGCATCCACATCCTGTTCGCGGTTGGCGTTTATCCCTCGCTGCCCCCACGCGTTCCCACGCACCTGGATTTTAACGGCGTGGTGACGGCCACCAGCGCCACATCGTGGTGGTCCTGGTTCGCGTTGCCGATGGTGTCCGTAGCGACCACCGGGTTGGTCGCTGTGCTTGCCGCGTATCTCCCACGGAACCCGTCGCTCTTCAACTTCCCCGACAAGGCGCGGTTTCTCGCGTTGCCGGCCGAGTACCAGCCGCCGGTCGTAGCGGTGATGCGCACAACGCTCGACATCACCGCGAGTGGTGTGGCGATTACCATGGGGCTGGTGCAGCTGTTACTCTGGCGCGCCGCCTTCGGGCGTGTGCCGCAGAACATGCAGGTCGTGTTGCCGCTGCTCACCTTGCTCTTGGGGCCCGGGATTCTGCTCTCGGTCACGCGCGTGAGCGCGGCGGTCGAAGCGGCGGAACAGCGGCTCCGCGATGCGGCGACCACACCCTCCGACACTCGGATCCACCCAAGGTGTGTGTAGTAAACCGTGTACTACATCGACCCCAGGGTACAAACGACAAAGGGGGGACGAGTTATCGTCCCCCCTCATGTCATGCGGTCGTCGCCATCAGCCCTTACCAGGACCACTATATGCTTTGTAGCCGCTCCCATCGCAGGTATAGCGAATAGAATGGGATCCACTAGTCCGCCATTCTTCATGCGGCGTGGCCACGCCCCCGTGCAGCGTACATGTGCCAGCTCCTCCTACGACCCCGTCCAACTCAACATCAGTGAGCGATTCGTCGGTCGGGTTTTGTTCATCAGACATCTGTACCCCTCGGATGATTGAGTCGAAACGGAAGTGGGACCGTACTCAAGCGTAAGCGTAATATCGGCGTGACTTGTCTGCCAATCTGCGGTGGTGACGACTCGTCGGCCAACCGTTCCATCTTTTGGATAAGCTTTCTAGCATGCTTCGCCGGTTCATATCCCGTCAAGCATTCGCCCGTCAAACTCGTGTCATCGGCTCACACACTCAGCATCGCTACAGAAGATCCTCCAGAATTCCCTTCACTTCACGTTCAATCTCCGACCGTTCCGGTCGTTCCGTAATGAACGTGAAATTGATCGTCGTTTTCCGTCCTCCCTTCCCACCCCATCCGAGTTCCAAGTTGTCCGACTCCTTGATCGTCGGACGTTTGTGGATGAAGAACTTCTCGGAGAGTTCGTCGAGAACCTTCATCACGATGGGATGGATGTCCTTGGGAGTGGTCATTGAATTCGTCGATGGAGTGATCGAGTGGAGGTCGTTATGACGATCCCAGAAAGTACGATCAGGAACCCCCCGACACACTTTGGAATCCGAAATCTCCGGATCCCCTCCGACACTCGGATCCACCCAAGGTGTGTGTAGTAAATCCCGTACTACATCGACCCCAGGGGACAAACGACAGAGGGGAGACCATTGCTGGTCCCCCCTCATGTAGTACGAATGTAGTACGATCTCTGAAATCCTGATATTTTGTAAGTCGTTGTGTACCAACAACTTCCAGTGGCTTGGGACGGAATCGAACCGCCGACACGCGGATTTTCAGTCCGCTGCTCTACCAACTGAGCTACCAAGCCGATCCACCAACAGACTCGCAGGCTAACCGCATCAGGGGGCATTCCGCAAGCGCTCACCACACCGCCGCCCGCTTTACCGCCCCTTACTCCCTACTCCATTCACGTCGGCTTCGTCGCCGTCGCCGTGATAATGCTCTTCAATCCGCCGCGCACGTTGAAATCCCCCACCACCGTCATCGTGTGCGGGTGACACGCCGCCACCAGGTCGTCGAGAATCCGGTTCACCGCCCGCTCGTAAAAAATGCCGTCGTTGCGGAAGCTCCACAGATACATCTTCAGGCTCTTCAGCTCGAGACACACCTCGGCCGGCTGATACGTAATGCGGATCGTCGCGAAGTCGGGCGCGCCGCCTTCCAGCAGCTTCAATTCCGCGGCGTCGGTCTCGATACCACCAAGAGGACAGAGCGACGTGAACTCCGTCGTCTCCATGTAAATCTCGTACTTGCGATCCCCGTAGGGATTCGGAAACGTCTCGAGCAGTTCAGGCTTGGGCATCCCCGAATGTAATGCGGGAACGCACACCGGTCAGGTGACGTCGCGCAGGCGCTTCGACCAGTCATCCAGCAACAGCCGCTCCGCCGCTGTCAGACTCGACATTCCGTCGGCCGCAATCTTGTCCAGCACCGCATCCAGCGCGGCGCTCGGCTGCGCCGCCACGGCCGTCTGGCTGGGACGCGGCGCCGGACGTGGCGCGGGACGCGGTTCCGGACGCACGCGCGATACCGCCGCCTTGCTCTGCGCCACAATGTCGTCCACCTCCCGCTCCCGCGGGCGCGACGACTTGGGCACCGCCCGCGGCGTCTCGTCGCCGTAATCCGGCGCGGGCGCAATGCGATTGCGGAACCGCCCCAGGCTGCCCGCCCCCGGCGCGCGGAGGTACACCCACCCCGCCAGCATCCCGCCGATGTGCGCCGCGTACGCCGTGCCGCCCAGGCTGCCGGAGTCGACCACCGCCATCGTGATGTTGATCAGCGCCATGAACACCACCAGCCACTTCACCTTCATCGGTACCACACCGAAGAACAGCACTTCGTCGTCGGGCCACCGCGACGCATAGGCCACCGCAATGCCCAAAATCGCCGCCGAGGCACCCACCAGCGTGCCGCCGTTGCGCTGGAACATGTAGTGAAACGCCCAGCCGCCGAGGCCGCACCACAGGTAGTACCACACGAACGTGCTGCTCCCCCACGCCCGCTCCACCCGCGGCCCGAACAACCACAGCGTCCACATGTTCAGCAGCAGATGCATCAGGCCGCCATGCACGAACATGTATGTGCCGATCGTCCACAACGCATGCGACGCGAGATCACCGGCCGAATACCCAAGCCAGTTCGCCATGTTCGCATCGCCCACCAACGTCGCCTGCACGAAATACACGCCCACACACAACCCGATCAACCAGTACACGGCCGATGGGTTACGGGGCGGATCGAAATCGTCGTACGCGACGTAGGTCATGGAAAGACGCGAAAAGGCGCGGAAAGAGCGACGGACACCACAGAGTCAGCGACCGAATCAGCGCCGTCGCCGATCCCGGTTGGTGAGCGCCAACTGCACGATGCGCTCACAGAGATCGGGAAACAAGACACCGGCCGCCACCGCCGCCTGAGGGATGAGACTGGTCGGCGTCATCCCGGGCAACGTGTTGGCCTCGAGACACCACGGCTGCCCGTGGGGGTCCAGCCGGAAGTCGATCCGCGCATACCCGCCCAACTTGAGCGCCACGAACGCCTTCGTGGCCTGATCCGCCAGCGTGGCCTCGATTTCGGGAGACAGTTCGGCGACGAACTCCTTCGCCATCCCCGGTGTGTACTTGCACTCGTAGTCGTAGAGCTCCTTCACCGGCACGATCTCGATCGTCGGCAATACCACGTCGCCCAGAATGCCCACCGTGAGCTCCTGCCCCGGCACGAACCGCTCGACCATCACCTCGTCGTCGTACTTGAAGGCCTCGGTCACGGCGGCGGCCAATTCGCCCGGCTCGCGGACGATCGACAGCCCGACCGTGCTCCCCTGCTTCGACGGCTTCACGACCACCGGCCAGTCCAGCTGACGCCCAACCTCCTCGGCGTCCATCTCGCCATCGGCCGGCGCCATCATCCAATCGGCGGTGGCCACCCCAGCGGCGCGCAACACGACCTTCGTGAGATGCTTGTCCATGGCCAGCGCGCTCGCCAGGTGCCCGCTGCCGGTGTAGGGCACGCCCACGAGGTCGAGCAGCGCCTGCACGGTACCGTCTTCGCCCTGACCGCCATGGAGCGCCAGAAACACGCACTCGGCGTCGGTGATCTCGGGGCTCATGCCAAGCGCCGGCGACAGGGACTGTGCGGACAATCCGGCCAGCGCATCGAGCGACGGAGGAGCACTCCCCACGCCAGCGGCTAGCAGGGCGCGCTCCGTCTCGCGTGTCAACACGCCCTCGGCGGGGTCGAGACAGATCACATCGTGGCCCTTCTCGCGGAGCGCGACGGCGATCCGCAGCCCCGACGACAACGACACTTCACGTTCGGCGGAGACGCCGCCCAGCAACACGGTGATTCGCATGCTCAAAGCTACATCCGAATCCGTCCGCGTCGTCAGCCTCCGCTAGGCCCCGTCAGGCTCCGCCACGCTCCGTCAGACCGCGTCGTCGGTGCTCAGCGCGAACGCAATCACACGGGCCAACATCGCATGGTCGGGAATGCGATCCCACTCCCGCACCACGATCACTTGGTCGAACGGGTCGAGCGTCACCTGCCGTCCGGTCTGTGGCGCCGTCGGGTCGATGGCAATCCACGCTTGCCAGAGCGTCAGCCCCTGCGCATTGATGACCACGCCATGAGCATCCTCCCACGTCGAGGCGCGCGGGTCAGCCAGCAGGGCGGCGAGTCGGCCGCGACTGAAGTCGCGTAACGGTGCACCGCGTGCATCCGTGAACTGGTCGAGTACGTTGATCATGGAGTAAATGACAGGACCGACACGGGCCGGAGAGCTCCGCAGCGAGCTTTGGCGTTCCGTATCGTGTAGGGGAGACGTCAGAACTGTGACGAAGTAACGGAGCGCCGGGAGTGTGACACCCGGGGCTCACGAGCGGTGTATTATCGGAGACCGCCCCCTCATACCCTCACCGGATCACCGTGATGCGAACCGTGGCTTTGTACACGATCGGGCTGCTCGCCCTGTCGGCCTGCTCGCACGAGTCCACCCGCGCGGACAGCAACGACAGTGCGCCGACACCGAATCAGGGCATCGTCGCAGGCACGCTGGTCGTGACGGCCACTCGCCCCACGCTCACACTGCGCAACACCACGGAGTTCGTGGTGGGCTACATGGTCATCGACAAGGATCAGATGACGATTGCGCTCTATCCGCCATGCGGAGCGCAGTGCGCCAAGCTCGTGCAGGGCGCCAGCGTGAGCGTGCCGTACACAAGCATCGCGGGCTACACCAGCGCCTCGACCGAGGCCAACGTGCTGTGGTTTACCTACGCGCGCGCCGCCGACGGGACGCTCACCCCACAAGGCCCCATCCAGACCACGCGCATCAAGCTCTAACGGCGCAACGAGCGCCGAGCGTCTGCTATCGCTGCTTCAGCGGTTCTTCAGCGGTGCATCAGCGATGCATCAGCGGTGCTTCAGCGATGCATCAGATGTTCGAGCACATCGAAGCGCGTCACGATCCCCTGCACCACCCCGTCCTTCTTCATCAACACGGCGCGGTTGCTCTTCGACAGCAGCTTCGCCACGCTCTCCACCGGCTGATCGCTGTCGACCACCGGAAACGGCTGGTCCATCACGTCGCTCACCGACTGATCGAGCACCTTCGGGTCGGCCAGTGACTTCGACGTGAGCTGCGATTCCGCCACGCTGCCGATGCACACCGCGCCATCCATCACCGGCACTTGCGACACGTTGTGCAGCGCCATCAACCGAATGGCCTGACGCACCGAGGTCCCGGGCGACACACTCACAATGGCCGGCGCACTGGCGTCCTTGTTGCCAAGCACCGCTTCAATGGTGGTCGGCGAAACGTCGAGCATCTGGTTTTCACGCATCCACTCGTCGTTGAACACCTTGCTGAGATAGCGCTCGCCGGTGTCGCAGAGAAAGGTGACCACACACGACTCGGGGTCATCGAGCCGGCGCGCCACATTCAGTGCGGCGTGCGCAATCATGCCGGCCGATCCACCCACGAAAATGCCCTCTTCGCGCGTAAGACGACGCGCCATACCGAAGGCATCCTTGTCGCTCACCGAGATGAATTCATCGATCACACTCATGTCGAGCGTGAGCGGCACGCAGTCCTGACCCACCCCTTCCACCTTGTACGGCGCGCCGGTGGGATGGCCCTCGCCTTTGCTGCGCCACAGTTCGGCCAGCACCGATCCCATCGGGTCGGCCGCGATGATCTTGATGTTCGGGTTCTTGCTCTTGAGGTAGCGCGCCACGCCGGTGATCGTGCCGCCCGTGCCGGCACCGGCCACGAAGTGCGTGATGCGACCGTCGGTCTGCTCCCAAATCTCGGGGCCCGTGGTGGCCATGTGCGCCGCTGGATTGGCCGGATTCTCGAACTGCCCCGCCAGCACCGCGCCCGGCGTCTCACGCACGATCCGCTTGGCCATCATCACGTAATTCTGCGGATGATCGTGCGCAACGGCGGTCGGCGTGATGATCACTTCGGCCCCGAACGCTTTCAGCAGGCGCACCTTTTCCTGCGACATCTTGTCGGGCATCGTGAAGATGCAGCGATAACCCTTGAGCGCGGCGGCGATCGCCAGACCGACGCCCGTATTACCGCTCGTGGCCTCCACGATCGTGCCCCCCGGCTTCAAGGTGCCGGCCCGCTCGTGCGACTCGATCATCGGCATGCCCACCCGATCCTTCACGCTGCCGCCCGGATTGAAAAAGTCGGCCTTACCGTACAGCGGCGTCCGGATGCCGCGGGCCACGCGGGCCAGCCGGATCATCGGCGTCCAGCCGATCGTTTCCAGCACACTGCCGTAGGGGCGACGGTGCCGGATGTGTTCTTCAGGCACGACCGCGTTGGTAGGAGCCGCGTCGGTGGAAGCCGCGTCGGACGGGTGGGGAGTCGACAGGGTGGTGGACATGGCCGGATTCGTCACAGGGAGTCCCGGGGAGCGTTGGCCCCTCGGGATGTCGGGGATGCACGGAGACGAGCAACGACACAGGGATCGGGGTACCACGCAGGCGGGCAACGCAGGCGGGCAACGTGACAAACAGCCGAAGCAGCACGTTGCCCTGTATTTTCCGCGCATACAGTAGCACCGAATACCGATCGCGTACTGGAATGTACACCCTCTTCGTGCACTCGGCGGAATCGTCCGACCTCCATCAAACCGCAGTCGATATGCTCTCGCTTCGCAATCTCGCTGATCGTTCAGCTTCCGCCCGCCCCACGCGACTCGGCGCGCGAGGCACGCCGCAATTCGCGACGCTCTCGCTGGCCAGCGCCGCCTTGCTGCTGTTGGGCGCCTGCTCGGGCGAAAAGAGCACGGGCCCCGGACCGGTCGCGACCGCCATCAGGACGGAAGCCGGCAACGCGCAGACCGGCGTGGTCGGCGCCGCGCTAGCTGTACCGCTCGCGGTGGTGGTCACCGACAAGAGTGGCAAAACCATATCGGGAGCGCGTGTAGACTGGGACGTGGGTGTGGGATCGGGGACCGCCTCACCCACACGGTCCACTGCCGACTCACGCGGCGTCGCCACCACCGTCTGGACGCTGGGCTCAACCGCCGGCACGGCGCGCGTCAGCGCTCAGGTGAACGGCGTCACGCCAGTGGTCTTTACCGCGACGGTGATCGCCGGACCGGCGGCTCTGCTCGTGGCGTCTCCGGAAGCGGCCTATCTGAACGTCGGCGACACGGTGCGGGTGCGTGGATCGCTGCGTGATCAGTACGGCAACACCATCGTCGGCCAGTCGATCAGCTACAGCACACTCGATCCCACACTGGCCTCCATAAACTCGACGGGGCTCGTGACCGCCGTGACCGTGGGCACCGCCCGCGTGGTGGCCGAGGCCTCCGGCCGCGCCGACACCGTGCCGGTAACCATATCGGCCACAGGAGCGAGCGTGTGCGGCCCGATCGCCGCGCGCGTGTTGGCGCTGGGCGAAGTGTTTATCCCACCGGCCGGCAGCGCGAGCATCACCACCTGCATTTCATCGCCGTCGGCCATTAACGGTGAGTACGCCCTCACGCTAGTCTCAACGGCCACCTCGTTCGGGACGTCGTCACCGGTGGACCTGCTCGCGCTCGGCACCACCGGTCCCACCATCGCCGCTCTCACGGGCGACGCCAATCCCTTCGCGCCGATCGCATCCGGCTCCTCGTCGATGCCGACGTCCATCGATGCGTCCGAGGCCGCCACCACAGCGTTGTCGCCCGTACGCGCGGCCGAACTGGCGCGGCGTACCCTTGAACGGCGTGAACTCACACCGCTGGTCGGCGAGGCCCGCGAGTGGATGGCCTCGCGTACTGCGCCGTCGGGCACCGCGCTGTCGCGCACTGCGTATGCCGTCACGGCGGCCGACGCGAAAGTGGGCGATGTGCTTCGCCTGAACGTGAACGCGAACGTGGCATGCGCCAACGCCGACACCAGGTCAGGGCGCGTGGCCGCCGTGGGGACGAAATCCATCATCGTCAGCGACACCGAAAATCCCACTGGTGGCTACACCGACGCCGAGTACGCTGCGATCGCTGCCACGTTCGACACGCTCGTGTTTCCGATGGACACCACCGCGTTCGGGGCACCCTCGAACATCAGCGGCTACGGCAAGATCATCCTGTTGTACACCCGCGCGGTGAACGCCCTCACGCCGTCGGGCGCGGGGTATACGATTGGCGGGTTCTTCTTCGCGCGCGACCTGTATCCGAAGACGGCCAAGAACGGACTCGCCGCCTGCGCCGCGTCGAATGAAGCCGAGATGTTCTACCTGCTCGCGCCCGATCCCAACGGGACGGTGAATACGAACAAGCGCACGAAGGATGAAGTGACGCTGCTGAATCTCACGACCATCGCACACGAGCTCCAGCACCTGATCAATTCGTCGCGACGCTTGTACGTGAACACCGGCGCGCGTCCGAACGAAGAGACTTGGCTGGACGAAGGCCTGTCGCACCTGGCCGAGGAACTGCTGTACTTCCGCATGACCAATGTCACGTCGCGGCAGAATCTCGGTCTCACCGATGTGGCGGGGAACGCCACGCGCTCCGATCAGTTCCGCAATTATGCGTCACAGAACTTTTCGCGCTTCTACAGCTATCTCATCGCACCCGAAGTGAATTCGCCGTACGCGCCCAACGACTCGCTAGCCACGCGCGGCGCGATCTGGAATTTTCTGCGCTATGCGGCAGGCCGTCAGGGCGCTGCCGGGGAAGCCTCATTCCTGCGCTCGCTCGTGAATTCCAATACGACAGGCGTAGCCAATTTGCAAAACGTGCTCTCGGGCGGTCAGTTCGCCGACTATCTGCGCGACTGGTCGGTGTCGCTCATCGCCGACGACTTCTCGCCGACCACAACGGCGGCATTGTCCCAGAGCTACATCATGCCGTCGTGGAATTTCCGCAGCATTTATCCAGGGCTGCGCTTCTCTGGTGGCACGGCGCTGGGGGTGTATCCCATCGCGACGCGCTCACTGCTGTCCGGCTCACCGCAGCGCGTCCTGCTGGCCGGCGGTACGAGTTCATTCGTCCGCTTCGGCATTCCAGCTGGACGCAGTGCCGTGGTGACCGTATCGTCGAACGGCGCGTTGCCGCCCAGCACGCTCAAGTACGCACTGGTGCGGCTACGCTGACGCGGCGGCGCTAACGCGGCGGCGCTAACGAACGCGGTGCGTTACGAGCGCTGCTTGAGCGTGATCTCGTAGAGTTTCGACCACAGCTTCCCGGTCACGAACAGGCGGTCGCGAGCGGCATCGTAGGCGATGCCGTTCATCACGTCTTCGCTGCCGGTGCGATCGATTGCGGGCAGGATCCCCTTCAGGTCGATCCATCCCGTCACGTTGCCGGTGGCGGGATCGATGCGGGCGATCTGCTCGGTCTGCCAGATATTGGCCCAGATCTCGCCCTTCACCCACTCGAGCTCATTGAGCTGCGACACGGGGGTGCCATGATCGGTCACGGTGATCGTTTTCTGCACGGCGAACGTGGCCGGATCACGCCACACGAGGGCTGACGTGCCGTTGCTCATGATGATGGCCGACCCGTCGGTGGTGAGTCCCCACCCTTCGCCGTCGTACGTGAACTGCCCCGTGCGCGTGAAGCTCTTCCAGTCGTACACGAACGCCTTGCCACTCGTCCAGGTGATCTGAAACAGCTGCTCACCCAGCAGCACGATGCCTTCTCCGAAGTGTGGCGCTTCAAGATCCTGTTGCCGGATCACGCGGCCGGAGTTGAGCTCGACTTCGCGAATGTTTGACGTGCCCACCTGACCGGTGCTCTCGAAGAGCCGGTTCTCGTGCCACACCAATCCCTGCGTGAACGCCTTCGGATCATGCGGATAGCTCTGCACCACCTCGACGCTGTAGGTCGGGGTGCGTGCGGCCACGATGCTCGTGGTATCGCCACTGGCGGCACTGGCCGCGCCACGATCCCCACCGCATGCGCCGAAGGCGCCGGCCGTCGAGACGAACGCCACCGTGCCGAACAGAATCACGACCGAAGCCGTGCGCGAACGTCGCATGCTGGAAAGAAGAGCCATCGGTCGAGTTGGAGCAGGGTGAGAAACGCAGATCACGACAACACGAACTGAGACGAACGGACACGAACGGATGCCAACGGAAACCGGACTGCGCTACCCGTCCACCCACTCGCGCAGCGCCCGCAGCAGCGCCACGAGATCCGCCAGCTGGTGATTGGCGTTCAATCCGCTGGGACTTGGTAAAACCCATAATGCCGAGTCGGCGAGTCGCTCGTACTGTAACCCCAGCATGGCCTTGGGGCGCCCGAATGCCGTGCGATAGGCGCCAATCCCCAAAAACGCCACCACGCGCGGCCGCTGCGCCTCCACCAACCTACGCAGGCGCTGGCCACCCGCTACGTACTCATCCGGGCTGAGCTCCGCCGCCGTGGCAGTCGTGCGCTCCACCATGTTGGTGATGCCGATACCAAGCGGCAGCAGCGCCCGCTCCTCCCACGGCGCGAACAGACGCGGCGTGAAGCCGGCGCCATGCAGCGCCGGCCAGAATCGATTGCCCGGCCGGCCGAAGTGATGACCAATCGCCGCCGTGTAGAGCCCGGGGTTGATGCCACAGAACAGCACCCGCAGTGCCGGCGCGATCAGATCCGGCACGATCAGATCGACCGCTGCCGCCAACTCAGCCTTGGTGGGCTTCTTCGGCGCCGAACTCACGACCGCCACCTCATCAGTCGTTCAGCGACTGCTTGAGCGACGCCAACGCCGTCAACGCCTGCATCGGCGTCATCTGATCGGGCTCGAGCGCGCCAACGGCGTCGGCCAAGCGGGTCAACGCCGGATCGGGGGCCGGTGGCGGTGCCTCGCCGAAAAAGCCGAGCTGCGGCGTCGATGGCCCCGCTTGCTTCATGCGTGGCCCCTTTCGCGACACACTCTTGGGCGCCGCCAGTCCATCAGCGGTCAGTCGCGCCGCCATCTGTTCGCCTTCACCCTCGAGCAGCGCCAGCACTTCCTTGGCGCGGGCGATCACCGCGGCCGGCAATCCCGCCAGGCGCCCCACCTCGATGCCGTACGACCGATCGGCGCCGCCGGGAATGAGCCGGTGCAAAAATAGCACCTGATCGCCCACTTCGCGCACCGCCACTGTGAAATTGCGCACGCCACTCAGCTCGCTCGCTAGCTGCGTGAGCTCGTGATAGTGCGTGGCGAATACGGTCTTGCAGCCGATCGCATCATGCAGGTGTTCGCTCACGCTCCAGGCGATCGACACGCCGTCGTACGTGCTGGTGCCGCGACCGATTTCGTCGAGCAGTACCAACGACCGCTTGGTCGCCGTGTGGAGAATCGCGCTCGTCTCGCTCATCTCCACCATGAACGTAGACTGGCCACGCACCAGATTGTCGCTGGCACCCACGCGCGTGAACAAGCGGTCCACGATCGGCAGCTTGGCCCGACGCGCCGGCACATAGGCGCCGACCTGTGCCATGAGCTGGATCAAGCCGACCTGACGCAGGATCGTGCTCTTACCCGCCATGTTCGGACCGGTCAGCACGATCATCTGACCGTCCTCGCTCAGCACGAGATCGTTCGGGATGAACTTCTCCCGCGCCATCATCCGCTCCACCACCGGATGGCGCCCCGCCACGATCTCCAGGTCGAAGCCGTCGTGCAGCTCGGGGCGCGCGTACTGTTCGCGCTCCGCTACGTCAGCGAAGGCCGTGAGTACGTCGATCGTCGCCACCCGGCGCGCCACCTGCTGCCACCGGCGGATCGCCGCGCCCGCATCACGACGCAATGCCTCGAACAATTCGCGCTCGCGTGTCTCGATGCGATCGGCCGCGCTGAGCACCTTCTCCTCATACTCCTTGAGAGCCGGCGTCACATACCGTTCGGCCCCTGTGAGCGTCTGACGTCGCTGATAGTCGTCGGGAACGAGATGCTTGTTGGCGTTCGAGATCTCGAGGAAATACCCGAAGACGCGATTGTACCCCACCTTGAGCGAGTGGATACCGGTGCGCGCGCGCTCCTGCGACTGGATCGTCGCAATCGCATCCTTACCGCCGTCGCGCAGCGCGCGCAGCGCATCCAGCTCGGCATCCATACCCGGCGCGATCGTGTCTTCTTCACCGATCATGAGCGGCGGGCGTTCCACCAGCATCGTCGTGAGCCGTTCAGCGCAGTCGCGACCATCGTCCCAATCGTCGAGCATGGCCGTGAGCAGGCCGCCGCTCGAATTGCCTTGGGCGGCGTGCGTCAGCACGCCGCGCACCGCGTCGGCCACGTGCGGCAAGCGCGCTAGTGAATCACCGAGGGCGCGCAGTTCACGTGGCGTAGCCCGGCCGGCCGCCGCTTTGCTGGCCAGTCGCTCCACGTCACGTACGCCATCAAGCGCCTCGCGCACACTGGCGCGTCCGACTGGATCGCGCACCAACACCGTCACCGCATCGAGACGCAGTTCGATCGCATCGCGCTCGAGCAACGGAGCCAGCAGCCACTGACGCAGCAGGCGCTGGCCCATCGGCGTGGTCGTGCGATCGAGCACCGACAGCAACGTGCCCGCCAGCTCACCACCACGTAGCGACTCCACCAACTCGAGATTGCGACGTGTCATCTCGTCGAGCGGCATGACGCCGCCCGGACGCTCCACCACCGGACGCGCGAGGTGCGGCAATCCGCCCGGCTGCAATTCGCGCAAGTAGCGCAACAGCGCACCAGCGGCGCCGATCGCGCCCGCATCGTCGCTCCCCAAGCCGAAGCCTTCCAGCGATCGAACATCGAACTGTCGGGCCAGTTCATCGCCCGCCAATTGCGCGTCGAATTCCCACCCCTCGCGCTCGGTCACCAGCACGTTGTCCACGGCCGTCATCGCGGCCGCCAGCTCAGGGTGCGACACCCCACGCACCACCAGCAGTTCACGCGGTGACAATCGCGCCAGCACCGCCGGCGCATCCATCGGCGTCACCAGAAACAGGCGCCACTCACCCGTGGACAAGTCGGCCGCCGCGATGCCGATCTGTTCGCGCGATCCGTCGCGCGAGCAGTCGCGACCGGTCGCGATGGCGCACACGTAGTTCGCCCGCGCACCATCGAGCAGATCATCGGCAAACACGGCGCCTGGGGTGATCGTCTCCACCACTTCGCGCTTCACGAGCCCCTTGGCAAACTTCGGGTCCTCCACCTGCTCGCAGATGGCGACCCGGAAGCCTTGCCCCACCAGGCGGCGTAGATACTCCGCCGCCGCCTTCACCGGAATGCCCGCCAACGGCACCTCTGCCGCCCCGCCGTTGTTGCGCGAGGTCAGCGTCAGGCCGATCGCCCGCGACGCCGTTTCGGCGTCGTCGTAGAACATCTCGTAGAAATCGCCCATACGGAAAAACAGAATCGCATCCTGATGACGCGACTTGATCTCCCGATACTGCTGCATCAACGGCGTGGCCGCACCACTCACGGCGTGCGCTCCGCCACGAAGCCAGTCAACCCGAGTTTCTTCAGTCGGTTCAGCGCACTGGTCGCCTCGGCGCGCGTCGCGTAGGAGCCCACACGTACGCGGAATGGCTTCTGCTCGCCGTCGATGCGCGCGTCGATGTCACGCCTGCTGAGACGCTGCACGGCTTTGTCGGCGTCAGCGCGCGTATCATACGCCGCCAGCTGCACGGAGTAGCGTCCCGATCCTGCCACCGGCGCCGCCGACGGCACCGGTTTCTCGGCCGCGGCCGGCGTGCTGTTCGACATCGCGACCGTGCACCGGCGCTGCAGTTCGTCCGACTGCAGCCGCAATTCGCCTTCCGCGATCTCGACGCCGCGCAGCGAATCGAGCGCACCGCAACCACCCGCCATGTTGCGCTCTTCGAAGTAGCTGCGCGTCAGCCAGAGCAGCCCCTTCGCGCGATACACGCCACTCGGGAAGTCGCGCAGCAAGCGTGTGAAATACACGCGCGCCTCGGCCGGATGTCCGCGCAGCATATCCAGCTCGCCCAACCGCACCAGCGCGTCGGGGGCACGCGGCGACAACGGCACATCGATCACCAGTCGCTTCCAGTCGCGCTCCGCGTCACCGATGCGTTCGGCGAGCACCGCGCGCCAGTACAGCGCTTCCGCAAAATCGAACGTCCCCACCGGCACGGCACCGACCAGCGAATCCAGCAGCGTACGCGCGGCGGCACCATCACCGCCGTCTACCATGGCGCGGGCACGCGCCGTGGTCCGCTCCACCGCCGGCGTCACCTGCGCCGACACCATCGGTGCGAGCCACAGCATCGCAGCGCAACCGGTGGCCGCTATCGTCCGCGTCGCACGATCCATCACGCCGCCTTCCGGCGACGCGTAGCACAGAGACTGAGCACGAGGGACATGAGGATCTGCTCCGCATTCGAGACCGTGGTTTCCTTGAGCGCGATATCCGCTTCCAGCAACAAGACGAGTGCCTGCTCACACGCCGCCGCACTCCACTGCTCGGTGACCTTGGTCCACGCTGAGGACGCCTCGTTCCACGGCCGGCCGGGATACCCGCCAGTCTCCTTGAGGAACGCGAAAAACTCCTGCGGCAACCGATTGGTAGGAATCCCCGCATCACGCCGGGCGCGCCCGAACGACAGCGCAAACGCCTGCGTGCTCAACATCATCACGACTTGCACCGCCGTCACTTTCGGCTGCCCGAGCACGTGTGCCACCAACGTCACCGCGGCGGCGGCGTCCTGTCGCGCCACGGCATCGAGCAGATCGGTCACCGTTTCGCCACGCCGGATCCCCACGACGGCCGAAACCATATCCACATCGATGGTGGCGCGAATGTCCCGGTCGACCCCGATCGCGTAGCTGGCGCACTTGTCGAGCTCCGACGCCAGCTGATGCAGATCGTTGCCCACCGCCTGCTGTAACAGCTGGGCGGCGTCATCGGCAATGTTCACCGCCAGCACCGTCGTCGCATGATGCGCGATCCAGCGGCGGATGCGCTCGGGGGTGAGTGGTGCAAATTCGAGCGACTCTGACGCGGCGGCGATCGCCGCGTCAACCTTTGTGCCGGCAGGACTCACCAACAACAGCAGCGTGTCGCTGGCCGGGCGCTTGAGATACTGGTCGAGCTGCTGTCGCGCCGCTTTCTTGAGCGCCGTTACATCGCGGAGGACCACCGCGCGTTTCTCGGCCAGCATCGGCGGCGTCGACAGCAAGCTGCTCACCGCGGCGGCATCCAGTTCGCTGGCGCGACGGATCTCGCAGTTGAAGTCGCGCGTGCTCGGATCGATCGACGCGTCGAGCAGATCACGCACCGCACCGTCCTTCAGATAATCATCGTCGCCATACAGGTAATACACAGGCGCGAAGCTCCGCGACTGAATCGCGGCCTGCACGACGCGGAGGGGCGACGATTCTTTGGCCATCCCAGCAAGATAAGGGGCCGCCGGTCGAACTTCAGCGCAATGGCGAGAAGGTCGCCTGGGAGAAGTCGCTGCGCACGAAATGCGTCGGGGCATCCTCGATGATCATGGCCGCCGGCCAGACCGGGTTACCGGTCGCCATCGCCTGCATCAATTCGGGCGTGATATACGACGCCGGCGTCGGCATCGCCGGCTGCGAGGCAATCACGGGCTGCATCGAAAGCTCCGGGGTCGAGGTGCGCCACCCCTGCCAGACGAACGCGCCAAGCATCGCGCTGGCCGCCACCGCCATCACCACGCGCGAGTTCCGCGAGGACACCGAGCGCGCGTCGGCCGAGCGCGGTACGGCCAACAGGGCCGTCCGGGCGGCCATCGCGGTCCGCTCGTCGCGGCACTCTTCGCGGCATTCGGCCAGGCGGGCGCGAAGCCGGGCCTGAAAAGCCGCGCTGGGTTCGAGCATGGGCATGCTGCGCGCGACCATCAGCGAACGACGCACCAGCGTGTCGTGGGCGGCACAGCCGTCGCAGACCATCACATGACACTGCGCGGCGGACATCTCGTCGCCAGGCATCGTGTCATCCAGATACGCCAGGTGCTGCTTTCGGAAGCTCTTGCAGTCCATCAGTACGCTATTGACTCGTTGTAGAAGGCATCGCGGACGCTCGCACGGCAGGATACCCGTGGCCTATGGTGCGGTTCCGCGGTCCGGATCCACAGCTCAGTCTGTATGCAAACGCACAACCCCCCGCCATGGCAATCCCGGCGGGGGGTGAATCGAGCGGCGCTTTCGACCGTGTAGCCTATCGCACCAGTGGCGCGATGATGTCGGCAAAGGCCGTGCGGGCACGATTGAGACGCGATTTCACGGTACCAAGGTTCACGCCGGTGATCTCGGCGATTTCCTCGTACGACTTGCCTTCCAACTCACGCAGCACGAACACCTCGCGGTGATGGGCCGGCAGCTGACCAACCGACTGCTCCACCATCTCCTTCAGGTGACGCTTCCGGAACAGGTCGTCCGGGCGCGTGTGCACGTCCTCGAACTGGAGCGGGCGATCCTCGTCCTCGAACTTGGCCTTGATCGTCTGGAAGAGCACCAGCGGATTGCGCGAGCGGTTGCGCAGTTCGTTCTTCGCCAGATTCGAGGCGATCGTATAAATCCACGTCGAAAACTTCTTCGAGCGGTCGAAACGTCCGATATGGCGGTACACGCGGATGAACACTTCCTGCACCAGATCTTCGGCGCGGTCGCGGTCACCGATCGTGCGGTAGACGAAGTTCAGCAGCCGACCCTGATACCGGTCGACGAGCTCTTCGAAGGCGCGTTCCTCGCCTCCGAGAAACGCCGACACCACATCCCCATCCTCGAGGCTGCGCAGATGCTCGCGCACCGGCACCACGGAGGTGCGCTGTGACGTCAGTTTCGTGCGAGCCAGTTCCGCCATGGATCGAGTCCTCCGCCTGCGGTGACGCGAGCCCGAAGACTCACGGTGCTTCGACCAGATGGCCGGACGATCCGGCAGACCATGTCGTCGCACATACGGGACCTAGTGCATAGGGCGTGCCGGAAGGAACTTTAGGGAACCTTCCATTCTAAGTCGTTAATTCAAAACGACTTGCCATGCTGTGCCCTAGGTCACGAGGTCGGCGGATTCCGTTTTCCCTTCCAGGATGTCTCTGAAAGAGGACACGGAAAGAGGACAGACCCTGTCAGTTCAGACGAAATCCCGCGGTATACAGCAGCGCGAGCGCCGTCTTGGCATCCTGAATTTCGCCCTGCTCGATCATGGAGAGCGCCCGCGACAGCTTGGTTGGCGCCAACTCCATGAACTCATCCGCTTCCCGCTTCCACTCGCCCGCCTCGAGCCCCGTCGCCATGAACAGATGGATCTTCTCGTCGGTGAAGCCGGGCGTCGTGTACATCGTGAACAGATGTTCGACACGCGACGCCGTGTATCCGGTTTCCTCCTTGAGCTCGCGATGCGCGCAGGCGAGCGGCTCCTCCCCGGCATCCAGACGGCCGGCTGGGATTTCGTACAGATATCCCTCCGCCGCATAGCGATACTGCCGGATTAGCAGGACCTCGGGATCATCGTCGAGGTCGCCAAGCAGCGGTACCACCGCACTGGCCCCCGGATGACGCACCATCTCCAGCTGCCCCGTCGAGCCATCAGGGAAACGCACGGTATCGATGTCAATCGAAATCACCTTCCCCGTATACCCGCGCGTCCCGATAATCTTGCCCGGTCCCTGCCGTTCGATGGCCATCAGCGGACCGCCTTCTTGATCACCTTCTTCACCACCTTCTTCACCGCCTTCTTGGCGCCTTTCTTCGGCTTCTTCGGCAGCGGCACGTCATTGCCCGCCAACCACTGCTTGATCGTCGGACGCAGGTACACCGGAATGCGCAGAATCGTCCCGCGACATTTCTTCGTACCACAACGACACGCGTAATAGCGCACGTCCTCCGGCTCGTACTCGTCCTGCCACTCGAATCGATAGTCGTACACCAGCTCTGTTTCCGGCGTGATCGCCTTGGTCGCCTTGATCCAGATGTGGCCGTCTTCGATCACCGTCTCGCAGTTCGGATCGCACGAGTGATTGATGAAGCGCGCGTCGTTCCCGCCGAACCGCGCGTCGAGCACCGTGTCGTCGTCGAGCACGAACAGGAACGTATGGTGACGTCCTTCACTGTCGTCATACCGTCGGTCGGCCTCTTCATGCGTGATCGGCTGCCCCCAGTACTCGTCGATCTTCTTGCCCTTACGAATCGGCAGGATCGCGAACGCACCACGCCCTTGGATCTTGGAGCGCCGCACTTCGTAGTACGGCGACTTCGGCGGCTTTACGCGCTTGGTAGCGGGCTTCGCCACCACGGACGTCTTCACGGACTTCTTCACGGACTTCTTCACGGACTTCTTCGCTGGCGACACGTCGATTCAGGAGGCTGAGGAGGAAGACACAGGCGCGGCAGCGACATCGTCTTCTGCCGGGTCGTACACGGTAACCGGACCAAGCGACAGCGCTTCCACGGTCGGTCGGATCGCGGTGGCATCACCCACCACGATCACTTGCAGACGACTCGGATCGAGGTGCGTTTGCGCCACGCGCAGCACATCCTGCGCCGTGACCGCTTTCACGCGGTCACGATACGTGTCGAAGTAGTTGGTCGGCAGTCGGAAGATTTCCACATTTGCCAACCCACCCGCCACTTCGGCGGTGGTCTCGAACCGGATCGGGAAGACACCGACCAGATAACTCGTAGCGAGCGACAGTTCCGCATCGCTCACCGGCGCTTCACGAATGCGTGCGAACTCGAGCGCAATCTCGCGCAAGGCATCCGCGGTGACGGCGGTTTCCACCGCCGTCGAAATTTCGAACGGACTGGCGGCGCGACGCCAATCGAACGCTGAGTGCGCGCCGTACGTGTACGCATGCACTTCGCGCAGATTCAGATTGAGCCGCGACGAGAAGAGTCCACCCAGAATCGCGTTCATCACCACCACGGGGAAATAATCCTCGTGGAGGCGCGGAATCGCCACGTGCCCCACCCGCACCTCCGACTGTGGCGCGTCCGGCTTGTGCACCAGATGCACGCGCGGCTCGGGGAACCGCTGCGTATCCACCGGTTCCGTCACCGGTGGCGCCTTACCGGCCCAATCGCCGAAATGCGTACTCGCCAGCTTCACGGCGTGCTCGATATCGATATCACCGACCATCATCAACGCGGTGGAGTCCGGACGATAGAACTCCGCGTGATACGCCTGCACACGCTCGCGCGTGAGGCGCATGATGCTCTGTTCGTCACCACCAGCCAGTCGCGCGAAGCGCGATTCGGGCTTGTACAGCAAGCGCGAAAAGAACACGTCGGACAACCCGCGCGGTTCGGCTCGCAGCTGCGCCAGATCGGCCAGCCGCTCGCCTCGCATACGCTCCAACTCCGACTCGGGGAACGCCGGATAGCGCAGCACTTCCGACAGCACCGCGACCGCATCATCGATCCGTGACGACAGCGCCGTGATCTGCACGATCGCCGAGTCCCAGTCGGCGCCGGTATCGAGCGTGGTGCCGAGCATTTCGAGCCGCGAGGTAAGCTCGAGCGCGTTCATGTCGCGCGTGCCTTCCGCCAGCGCCCGTGTGGTGAGCTGGGCCAGTCCTTCGTAATCGCGCGGATCGCGCGTAGCGCCCGCTTCGATCACCGCCAGCGTGGTCACCACCGGATACGCCGGCACCGTCGCCACGATCAGTCGCAGACCGTTGGCCAGGATGCGCGTGGAGAAGTGCGGGAAGCGATAGTCGCTGGGCGTGCCGGCCCCCGGACGAGGCGGCGCCGCAGGAGACACCGCCGCAGCGGCGTCCTGCGCAGAAACGTCGAGCGTGTCGGTCATGCGCTGGCCTCCGCCATCTCGGCCCGCTCCGTGTCCGGCTGTTCCTCGGCCGGTACGTACAGCAGCAGCGCACGGTTATCAGGACCCAGTCGTTCGCGCGCAAGGGCCGACACCGCCGCCGTCGTCGTCGCGCCGTAGCGCTCCACCTGTTCGTTGATCAAGCTCGCATCGCCGAAGTACGTCGCAAAGCGCGACAGCTGGTCGGCACGCTCGGCCGCCGACTGCATGCTCGTCACAAAACTCGTTTCGATCAGCGCGCGGGCGCGCTGCACTTCGACATCGGTGACGCCATGCTGGTGCATCAGATCGAGTTCGGCCAGCACGGCCGCTTCGAGCTGCTCGGGCGTGACATCCGGGTGGGCCGTGGCGTCTACCACGAGCAGGTCGCTGCCCTTGGCCAGATCGTACGTAAAGGCACTTGCCTGCGAGGCGAGGCGTTGTTTGCGCACGAGGGACTGCTCCAACCGACAGCCCGTCCGCAGGCCGAGGATGGTGGCCGCCAGCGAGGCGGCATAGTAGCCGTCGCTGCCGAACACCGGGGTGCGGCACGCCACGAACAGGCGCGGCAACGCGACGGCATCGGGGACCACCATACGGCGCGTGTCTCCAAAAGTGGGCGGCAGCGTCATGTCGCGAAGCGGTGGACGTGGCGCGCCACGGGAAATCGGACCGTAGTACTCTTCGATCAGGCGCATCGTCTCGGCGCGATCAAAATCACCCGCCACCGTGAGCACGGCGTTGTCCGGGGTGTAATAGGTCCGGAAGAAGTCCGCGACGTCGTCGAGCGACGCGTCGGTCAGATGCTCCATAGACCCGATCAACGAGTGATGGAACGGATGCTCCTCCGGGAAACAGAGTGCCGGCAGACGCTCCCACCACGTGCCGTACGGCTGGTTGTCGACCGACCAGCGGCGCTCATTTTTCACGACGTCACGTTGCGTGTCGAGCTTCTGCTGGGTGAGCCCCGGCAGCATCCGACCCATCCGGTCCGCCTCGAGCCAGAGCGCCAGCGCGATCTGATGCGACGGCACCGTCTCGTAGTAATTGGTCCGGTCGAGCCAGGTCGACCCGTTCAGGGTCCCCCCGGCGCGCTGGACGAGCTCGAAATGTTCGTTGGCCTCGACGTTCGCCGACCCCTGAAACAGCATATGCTCGAACAGGTGGGCGAAACCCGTGCGATCAAGCCGCTCATTGGCTGAACCCACGTGATACCACAAATTGACCGCGACGATCGGCGCCGTGTGATCCTCAGAGAGCACCACATGCAGGCCGTTCGGGAGGTGATAACTCTCGACTGGAATGCGCATCGTTCAATATTGGGGGGCTGGTCACGAAACTCGGAACCCCATACGCACGAACCGATCATGATCGCCCGCCACCAATTCTCTTCCCCGTTTCTCCTATGACGTTGTCCAATCGCCACGCCGTCCTGCTGGTCGGAGTGCTCGGGGTCCTCGTCGGCTGCGGCAGTGACCCACAGGTCCCGAGCGCGGCGACCGCCACCGCCAGCACCACTGTGTCGGCTGCCGTAGCCGCGGCGGTGGCCGCCGTGCCGGCGGTACGGGTCACCGATGCCAAGGGGAAGGGCATCAAGAATGTCATGGTGCGCTGGCGCATCGCGAGCGGTGGCGGCAAGGTCATCAACGACTCGGTCCGCACCACCGCGAGCGGCGATGCCACGTCGGGCGGATGGACACTTGGCACCACCTCCGGGCAGCAGACACTGCAGGCGACGGTCGATGGCCTCGCCGCCGTCACCTTCACCGCGACCGCGAATCCTGGTCCGTTGTCACGGCTCACGCCGGTCACGGCAGTAGACCAGCAAGCCCCGGTCAACACACCCGTGCCGTCCCTGCCGACCGTGCGCGCGGAAGACCAGTACGGCAACCCCATCAGTGGCGCGGCCGTCGTGTTCACCCTCGTGCAGGGCAACGGGGTGCTGCTCGGCGCGCAACAGTCCAGCAACGAGCTCGGCATTGCTGCGGTCGGCGCGTGGACCATCGGCCGAGCCATTGGACAGCAAATCGTGACGGCCACGGCGACCGGCTCCAATCCGGCGGTGTTCAGCGTGAACGCCCTCGCCGGACCGGCGGCCGATTTGCTGCGCGTAGTCGGCGATAATCAGGCGGGGGTCGCAAACATCAACGTCGGCACTCCGCCCGGCGTGCGCGTCGTCGACGCCTATGGTAATCCGGTCGGCACCGTACCGGTCACGTTCACCCCCGGCCCGAACTCGGGCACGGTGACCGGCAGCACCGTGCTGTCCGATCCAGCCAATGGTACCGCGTTCGTCGGCAGCTGGCGTCTTGGTACGGCGAGCACGCAGACACTGGTCGCCACCAGTTCGGCGATTCCGAACAAATCGACGACGTTTACCACCACGGTCAGCACGTCGGCATTCAATGTGGACGTGCGCTTCATCGGTGATGCGTCGCTGCCGGTACGGACCGCGTTCGCCAACGCGGTCGCCAAGTGGCGGCAAGTCATCGTCGGCAGTATCGGTACCGTCAACAACGTGAACATTCCCGCGGGACCCGCGGCGAATTCCTGCAGCGATTGGACGCCGGCCGTTACCGGTACGGTGCAGAATACGATCATCTTTGCCCGCATCGACTCGATCGATGGGCCTGGTTCACCTGGTGCGGGCAATATCCTCGGCCAGGCCAGCCCATGCTACGTGAACGGCAATGCGATCCCGTTTCTCGGCTTCATGGAGTTCGATAGTCTCGACGTCAGTCAGCTGGTGGCGCGGGGGCAGTTCGAGAAAGTCGTGCTCCACGAAATCGGGCACGTGCTCGGTATCGGCACCATCTGGAATTTCCGGCGCTCCCTGCTGGACATCTCGATGACGGGCGACCCGTTTTACGTAGGCAGCGGCGCGCGCGCGCAGTTCGCCGCGATCAACACCGTGACGTACTCCGGCAATCCGGTGCCGGTAGAAAACACCGGTGGCGCCGGCACCATCAACTCACATTGGCGCACATCGGTCATGCAGCGCGAGCTCATGCAAGGCTTTGCGGTGACTCAAGTGCAACCGCTCAGCCGCATCACGGTGGGTTCGCTGCAGGATCTCGGCTATCTCGTGAACCTCGCCGCGGCCGACGCTTTCTCGCTCACTGCGGCCCTGCGCAGCGGCTTCGGCTTCGACGCCACCTCCGGCATACCGTATCGCGACCTCGTGCCGGACGTCGACATCAAGCAGGTTCGCGCCGATGGCAGCATCGTGCGAGTGCCACGCAGCGCCCGATAGTCGAACGCGCATACGTGCGCGCACGCGCGAATTACGGCGTGGTCGGTGAGCTCATCGACCTGCCGGTCAGCCTGAGCCAGAGCATCAACGCCATATCCGTCGGCAGCGCGAGCGACTCGCGCAGCATGTATTCGATTGCCACCGCACGGTTCGCCGAAATAGGGCTCGTGCGGGTGGGCGACGGCAGCGGACGCAAACCGTGCAACCGCGCCAGCACATCGAGTCGGAGCATGTGAAACGGGTCGCTGACCAAGAGGATGCTGGCACGACGCGGCATTGTATCACGCACGGCAGCCGGCAACGAATCACGCCACGCCTGGAGCAGCGCCGCGGCACCCTCCATCGACGCCAGTGAGGTGCGCCCGGCTGGCTCGAGGAGAATGGCCTGTGTGGGAACACCACGGCGCACCAGATACCGCTGCCCCGCCGCCGCTTCGCTGATCAGATCACCCGGGCGACGGCCACCCGTCAGCACCACGCGCGCCGCCCGATCGCTCTTCCACAGCGCCAGCGCGTGGTCGAGCCGGGCGCGCAACACCGGTGACGGACGTCCGCCATACTGCGCGGCGCCCAACACGACAATGGCATCCGCATGCCCCTCGGCCGCCTGTCGGGACCAACCGTAGATGACAGCTACACATAGCACCCAACCCATCAGCACGGCGCCGATCAGTCGGGGTATGAGTGGGAGCCGATTCCGGCCACGGGCAGCGCGTTCCATCCTGCCAAACTACTGCCTACGCGCCCACCGCAAAGGTACGGGGCACCAGCTTCAAGCAAGACTACAGCGACACCACCGTGCCCGGCGCCGGAATCGTCACCGTGAAGCGATCGGCCCGAAGCTGCTCGGCGAATGCCGTCTGCGCCGGCGTTTCACCATGTACCAAGTACACGTGCGGGTGATCCCGCCCTTCGGCCGAGCCCCCGCTACGAACCGCACTCAGCCACGCATGGAGTTCCGTGCGGTCGGCATGCGCGCTGTAGCCGTTCAACACTTCCACCTGGGCGGCCAGTTCGACCTCGTCACCGAAAATCTTGATCACGCGGCGCTGCTCCAAAATGCGACGGCCCAGCGTGTGTTCAGCCATGAAACCCACGATCAGGATCGTATTGCGCGCGTCGCTGGCGCCGGTGCGCAGATGGTGCAGAATACGCCCCGATTCCACCATCCCCGAGGCCGCGATGATCACCATCGGGCCGTGCATGCTGTTCAGCGCTTTCGATTCGTTCACGTCGCGCGTGAATTTCACGAGCGGGAAGTCGAAGAGGTCGTTCGTGTGCCGCACCAGATCTTCGCTGTGATCGAACACTTCCGGATGCATCGCGAACACCGACGTCGCATCGGTCGCCAGCGGTGAATCGATGAAGATCGGCACCGTCGGAATCTTGCCGGCGCGGTGCAGCTGATGGAGGTCGTACACCAGCTCCTGCGTGCGCCCAACCGCGAACGCGGGAATCAACACGCGTCCGCCGCGGGCCGCTGTTTCGCGGACAACGCGCCCGAGCTCCTCACGCGCACCCTCCACCGACTCATGATCGCGATTGCCGTACGTGCTCTCGCACAGAATCACGTGCGCACCACCCGTGGGCGGCTCCGGATTGCGGATAATGGGGAGGTCGTTGCGCCCCACATCGCCGGAGAAAACCACGCGTCGAAATTCCTCACCGTCGCGGAGCTCCAGAACGACAGAGGCGCTGCCAAGGATATGTCCGGCCTCCGTGTACATGGCGCGCACGCCGTCTGTGACCTCAAACCACTTGTGGTACGGCATGCCGATCATCTGCTCTAGGGTGCGCGTGGCATCCTCCACACGATAGAGCGGTTCCGCGTGCGGTCGGCCGTGCCGCTCCAAGAAGTCGGCGTCTTTTTCCTGGATATGCGCCGAGTCGGCAAGCATGAGCGCGCAGAGGTCGCGCGTCGCGCTGGTGGCCCAGATGGTGCCTTGGTAACCCTGCGCCACGAGAAAGGGCAGCCGACCCGCGTGATCGATGTGGGCGTGCGAGAGCACCACGGCGTCGATGTCGTCAACCGGGAGCGGGAGCCGGGCGTTCTTCGCACGGCTCTCGCTACGCTTGCCTTGAAACAGACCGCAATCGAGCAACACCGTGCGCTGGCCCACGCGAAGGATATGGCACGAGCCCGTGACTTCCTGGGCGGCGCCGGAGAACTCGATCTGCATACGCACCTGTTCCTGAGGGTAAAGCAATCGTCGCCACACCAGCGGACGGAATCGGCTGTGCCTATCCCACTTCGTCGGAATCATCGACACGGCCGATCGGTTCGAAACCCTTGGCGCGGCCTCCCCCCTTGGCATGATCGTTGACCCGATGCGACATGAGCTCACATAACTTCAAGATCTGCCGGTCGGCCAGCGTGTAATGCACGAATAACCCATTCTTTCGGCGCTTCACGAGGCCGTTGGCATGAAGCACCTGCAAATGCTTGGATGTGTTCGCCTGCCCAAGGCCGGTGCCCACAACAAGCTGGTTCACAGTCTGTTCGCCATGCTGCAATGCCCTCAGCAGGGATAGGCGAGCGGGCTCTGAGAGCGCCTTGAAGCGATCCGCAACTAATGGCAAGACACTATCTGACAAAATGAATCGACGCATCCAGACCTCGCATAGTCCCCATCATTGTCCCCCGCCGATTCGACGACGGTGCTCGCGCTACAGGCGCGACGCGTCAATTTTATGCCTGTGTTCGCCGTCTGAACAGGGACACAGCGCGCCAAAGGCATCGTAAAATTCTGGTAATCTCGCCTCAGTAAATTGCTCCTTGGACATTTACTGCGGTGCTACCGGATCAGTTTCCACTTGCGATCGGTATTCACGCCGACGCACCGATGACGGCACCGTAACGTATCAGGTTTCGCCAAGTCGAATCCAGCGACGCACCGTTGGTGGCTTGAAACTCTGCAGTCGGGTGAGCATCGACGACGCATCATCGCTGACCACCAACCATTCTCGTGGAGTGCCGCGCAGAAATCCCTCGGCATCAACGTGCTCCAGCAACGCGAGCAACGGCGCCCAATATCCCGCGACATCCAGAAGACCGATCGGCTTCTGGTGCACGCCGAGCTGCGCCCACGTCCACGTCTCGAAGAACTCCTCGAGCGTTCCCACCCCGCCCGGCAGCGTAATGAACGCATCGGCGAGTTCGGCGATCATCGCCTTCCGTTCATGCATCGAGTCCACGACGCGCAGCGCGGTCAGTCCATGATGCGCGACTTCTCGCTGCACGAGTCCATGCGGCATCACGCCGATGACCTCGCCACCGGCCGCGAGCGCGGCATCGGCAAGCGCCCCCATCAATCCGACCCGACCGCCACCGTACACCAAGTGGAGGCCGCGCTGGGCGAGCATGGTGCCAAGGGCCTTCGCCTGCTCCAGGTATTCCGGACGGGCGCCGTCATTTGACGCGCAGTACACGGCCACCCGCCGCAGCGGCCTCACGGGCAGAATGGACGCATACCTGGAATCGGAATCGCTGGATGCACTGTTCACGCGAGAAAGCTAACGCTGATTGGACGGAGCGATATCGGCACCGAGTCCGTCCGGAACCCGGCATGGAGACGGGCGGATACTACCGGGGGGCCATCCGGAACGGCTACTTTCGAACGCATGACCACCTCGCCGCGCACGTTCCCCACGCTCAGCATCGTGGACCACCCGTTGGTCCGCCACAAAATCACGCTGCTGCGTGATCGCGCGACACCCACGAAGCAGTTCAAGGAGCTCGTGGATGAGATCGCCATGCTCATGGCCTACGAGGCCACACGCAATCTGGCGCTCGAATCGGTGCCGGTGGACACCCCACTCGAGACGACATCGGGATGGTCGGTGCGCGGCAAGAAGCTCACCCTTGTGCCCATTCTACGTGCGGGACTCGGCATGGTGGAAGGCATCCTGCGGCTCATACCGTCGGCACGCGTGGGACACATCGGACTCTATCGCGATCACGAGACGCTTGAGCCGGTGGACTACTACTTCAAGGTGCCGGGCGATGTGAGCGAGCGGGATTTCCTGCTGCTCGACCCGATGCTGGCCACCGGTGGAAGCGCCTGTGCCGCGGTCTCGTCACTGAAGCGCGCAGGCGCCACCCGCATTCGCTTTCTCTGTCTGGTGGCCGCCCCGGAGGGCGTCGAGCGACTCGCCCGGGAGCACCCCGATGTGCCGATCCTCACCGCCGCCCTTGATCGCGAACTCAACGCGCACGGCTACATCCTCCCCGGACTCGGCGACGCTGGTGACCGCCTCTTCGGCACGCGGTGAGTGCGAAGTACGGATTAAGGGCTACGGAGTAAGGCGTAAGGTGTCGTGTGTACCCCCTACCCCGTACTCCTTACTCCATACTTCGCAGTTGTTTACCCAAACCACTCCCGCGGCGCGGTCTTCTGTTGATCCGCCGCCTCGAGCACCCATGATTGCGCCAAGGGTTCGGTCACTTCGTCGGCCACCCGATCGAACCACTGCTGCGCCTGCGCGCCGTCGCCGATACGCCGCCACAGTTCGCCGATCAGGTACGTGATCACCGCCCGTTCTTCCACCGGCACTCCATCATAGGCGTCGAGCGCGTCGGCAAAACGCCACGCGGCCTTCCGCCGGAAAAAGCGCTCGGCTTCGGTGTCGCTTTCGTCCACGCAGCACCACGCCGCCCGCAGATAGAGATCGGCCAGATAGCGCGGATCGCTTTCCTGCCACTCCGCCACCTTGGCCGCGTGCTCGTATTTGAGCGAGCCCGATGGGAACTGCGCGGTGAGCGACGGGGACAATTCGCTCCACACCAAAGCGCGGATCATGTCGTTCGGGTGTGCATCGTGCCCGAAATCCCGCTGCACACCGGCGTAGCCACAGTGCGTGCAGAGATGGACGAAGTACGGCAGCGGCTGCATGCCAGCGGCGCGCTCGTGAAAATCGGTGCGCTTGCCACCAAAGGCGTTGGTGGCAACGACAGCCTGCGAGCGAAACAGCCGATCGCAGACGGGGCAGGTCAGTTCGATGAGATGCAGCGTGGTCATGGCACGGCGTCAGGGGACGTTGATCAGTCTCGGCACTTTCTGCCCCACAGTTGAACGCCGTGCCCAGGAATCACGCGCGGCGAGCTTGTACCGCCCCGAACGCGCGGCTATCTTCTCGCCACTTGTTCGGCGATTTGCGCTCGTAGCTCACGATCGCGTCGGTCTCCTGTTCCCGGGTCGTTGATGTTGATCAATCTGGTACCGGATTTTCTCGCCGTACTCGAAGCCGACGACCGCGTTTCGGCGTATCTGGCCTATTTCGAGCGGCATAAGGCATTACTGACGGCCTACTGGGACAACTATGTCCTCGAGCCGTCTGGACCGCATTTCGACGACGTCGTCCAGTCCACGGTCAACGCGAATCGCGATGACCTGCGCACCCTCCTGTCGCGCACCGATGTGGTCGCGCTGGCGCGTCAGGCCGAAGAGAAGGTCCGCACCCTGCTCGACATCGATGTCAGCTACGATGTCGTCCTTATGGTGGGCGTCGGCGCGGCCAACGCCGGTGAGCTGGTCGTCAACGGCCGCGGCGTGGCGTTCGTGTGCCTCGAGCACTTCACGGGTGTCGCCAACCCGGACACGCAGGGTCTCGGTCTCGATCCCGAACTGATTCCCCTCTGGCTCGCGCACGAAATCACGCACGTTGTGCGCTATACGTCACCGTCCAGCCGCAGCGACATGCGCGGCTTCGTGGAAGACGCCGGCGGGTACTACTCGTACTGGGAAACGGGCCGTCAGGCCTCGCTGCGCGAGCTGCTGGTCAACGAGGGACTAGCCGTACACGTGTCCCGCGCCGTCAGCCCGGGACATGCCGCGTGGGAATATTTCGGGTTCGCCCGCAAGCAATACGCTCGTGTGCGCGAGGTGGAGCCAGTGCTGCACCGCGCCCTCAACACCGACGGTGACCGCACGGCCTTGGGCCTGCGCCTACGATACCTCTCCGGCGGGATGAGCGACGAGGCCCGCACCATTGAGCGTACGGTGCTTCCTGAGCGCTCCGGCTACTTCCTTGGCGCGCGCATGGTCGAAGCCGCCATCGCCGCCCGCGGCTACGCCTGGGCCACCCGCGCCAGCGTCATGGAGTTAGCGTCCGTGAACGAACCGGTGATGGAGCGGCCGAGGCTCACGATCGTCGGCTGATCGTGGTGGTGTGCCGGCTGAGGGGTGGCGGGACTGCCACCACCACGGCATTTCAACGGCAACTGCAACGGCAACCGCCTGAACACGGATCAGTCGGATTTCACGGATTTCACTGATAAGATCAACCGCGCTTTTCATCTTATCGGTGTAATCCGTGTAATCCGTGCAATCCCGTGCTCTCCGTGTTCCAGCTGTTGCTGTTCACGGCATTTCAGCGGCAACTGCAACGGCAACCGCTTGAACACGGATCAGTCGGATTGCACGGATTTCACGGATAAGATCAACCGCGCTTTTCATCTTATCGGTGTAATCCGTGCAATCCCGTGCTCTCCGTGTTCCAGCTGTTGCTGTTCGCCGTTGCTGTTCGCCGTTGCTGTTCGCCGTTGCTGTTCGCCGTTGCTGTTCGCCGTTGCTGTT
>CAITQY010000678.1 GCA_903894655.1 uncultured Gemmatimonadota bacterium | reverse complement strand
GCTATCGCGTGACCACGGCCGATCAGCCGTTCAGCGGCGATCGCTTCAAAATTGCGACCAACACGCTGGAGACACGCGAGTATCAGGGCACACACAAGGCGCGTACGCTGACCGGCGCCTGGGAAGCCACCGAGCAAGCGCTCCCGGCGGGGTCGTTGGTGATTCCCATGGATCAGCCGTTGGCGCGCTTGGCGTTCATCCTGATGGATCCGCGCTCCGACGATGGCTTCATGTGGTGGAACCTGCTGGACGCCGTGCTGGGGCAGTCACCGTCGCCGGCGTATTACCCGGTGTGGCGTTCGATGAACGCGGTGAACTAGCGCAACTCGCCGACCTACAAACAAAAGACGGCCCGTCTCGCGAGATACGGGCCGCCTTGCCTACACATCGGTGTCGCGGTTACGCCGCCGCCTGCTTCCAGAGCGCCGCGAACGACCGCAGAAACCCGTGATACAGGGCAACTTCCCAATCGGGGGCCGGCACCGTGCCGCGCAGCATGTACTGCGCCGCTGCGTTGGCCGTCGTTGGCGCGATCTGAATGAGGAAGTCCCGGCCGTCCATCGTATAGCTGTCGCCGTCCTCGTTGATGGGCGTCGCGGGTAACGCGGCCAGCTCGTCCCGCCGCTGACGCGCGACCGCCTCGTCGTGCCATTCATTGAGACCAACCACGAGCTGATCGTCCACCAGGTAACAGCTCGAGGACGTGATCGAGGCCACCGTCTCGCCCTTCAGATCGACACGGACCTGACGCAGCCAGCCGCGCATGGTCTCCGCGATATGATCGCGCGAAGACGCCGACTGGATCAGGCAGTGCAGCAGATCCTGCAGCGCATGCGACACACCGGTATACATCGCTTGGCGCACCCCCGCCTTGACCAGCGTGTAGAGCTTGTCCTCGGTGGCTTCGGACTTGGCCAGATAGCCCTGAATGTCGTACTGGTCGATGACCGACCGCTCCGGCGCAATGCCGGGTTGTCCGGTGCGCACATACAGCTGCATGCTGCGGTTCTTCATCACCTCACGGATATACGCGCACAGCTCGAGCCCGGCGTGATCGGTTTCCATAACCACATCGATCAGCGCCACCGACGCCTGGCTGATGTCGGCTCGGCCGAGCGTGAGGCTGTTCAGCAGTTCGATGCCTCCGGCCTTGCTGGCGGCCGAGTGCAACCGGACCGGCAGGTCGTAGATGCGGAAATTGCGCAGCGCCAGGCGCGAGATCTCGTGAACGTCAGGTTCGTCGTCCACCAGGACCACGTTAAACTCAGTGTTATGCATCGTCGGGATTCCTTTACCAGAAGTGGGAGAAGACGGTAACGCCGGAGAGTGAAGCGGGGGGAGTGTGGGCGCGCGCGATCGTGTCGCGGTTAGCTGGCCTGCTTCCAGAGCGCCGCGAACGACCGCAGGTACGCGTGATACAGGGCGACTTCCCAGTCGGGGGACGGCGCCGTGCCGCGCAGCATGTATTGCACCGCCGCATTGGCCGCCGTCGGCGCGATCTGAATGAGAAAGTCACTGCCGTCCATCGTGATACGGTCGCCCTCCTCGT
>CAITQY010000677.1 GCA_903894655.1 uncultured Gemmatimonadota bacterium | reverse complement strand
CGCCGGCCGAGTTTGAAGCGCAGTATTACGACACACACCACACCCACACATCCGTGGGTGTACTCAACTAAACCAGTCTCCTGAAAACCCGGCGCGGTTCAGAAAAGACCAAGTCCCACGCTATATCTTTGCAGTCGCCACCGTATTCCTCCCCCTTCAGGTGCTGTTGACGGTCTGGGTCAGACTGGTATTTGTCTGGGATCCTGAAATCAACTTTCTGAATCACTATCTTCCGTACATTGGCCTTCAACTGCTCTTGGCGCTGACGGCGTTTCAGAACGTGCTGTACTTGAATGCCGTCCGCGAGCTTCCCATCAACAGCCGACTCCTTGCCATCGTGTATCTCATCGTGTTGTTCGGGACGACGATTCTGTACAGTGTGTTCGGCTTGTCAATCGCCCTGGGACATCCAATCTTGGACTCGGTAAACAACCTCACGCACAGAGTAATTCTGCAGTCGTTGGCACGACTGTATTTCGTCCTGGAGATTCCCATTCCTCTCCTCCTTTCCATCCTGGGATTGAAGCGATCGCGGAGCTACGTCATATCGTTCTCCTGACGTGAGGTGACTTGGGTTCCGTAGACACCTTTCTGAGCGCGCGGCACACGTTCAGTGAAGAGTTTACGCAGGTCGTGGGGCACTGGCGTCGCGTATGACGCGTACACGCGTGAGCCGGACAACGCCGTCCGTATGTCGAGGACGCTCACGCGACAGGCAGCGGCGCTGGAGTCCTCGTGCGCTTGCCCTGTTCTCGCGGAGTTTCCATGTTTTCGCCACGGTGCAGCGTCCATCAAGTCCCGCTGTCCCGCTGTCCCGCTGTCCCGTCGGCGCGTCGGCGCGACGACACCGGGGGCCCATGCACGTTCATCGCCTGACCAACCGAGCGCGTAGGTGAGCCCAATCCCCGAGTCACCGCTGATGACGCTGATTGCCGGCGTCGAGTTCTTTCAGCCGCTCACCGCCGAGGAACAGGCGGGCGTCGCGCAAGCGATGGAGCGCCTGACATTCGCGCCCGGTGAGACGTTGGTGCGCCAGGGTGACGTGGGCGATGCCATGTATGTCATCGAGTCGGGCACCGTGCGGGCGCTGGTGCGGCGCCCGCATGACGAGGTGGTGGAAGTGGGGCGCATCGGGCCCGGGCAGCCGGTCGGGGAGATGCAGTTCGTTGGCGGCGGCACTCGCAGCGCGACGGTGGAAGCCGTAACACCGTGCGTGGTGTACCGTTTGTCGCGCGCCTTCCTCGACGCGCTACCGGCCGCCGCGGCACAGGCGCTGGCCTCCTCGCCCGTCGTCAACCGCAGGCTTCACGCCTCCCAGTTGGCGCTCGTGCTCCCGTCGATCTTCGGACCGCTGGAGCCGGAGGTGCGGGCGCAAATCGAACAGCAGCTCGCATGGATCCATCTGCCGCGCGGTGAGACGCTGTTTCGGCAGGGTGACGTGGGCGATGGCTGGTATCTGGTGATGACCGGGCGGCTGCGCGTGGTGGCAACCGACCCAATCACGGGTGCGGAGCAGGCCGTCGCCGAATTGGGGCGCGGCGATAGCGTGGGGGAGATGGCCCTGATCACTGGCGACCGGCGCAACGCGACGCCCTATGCGATCCGCGATTCCTTGCTGGTGCGGTTTTCCAAGGAGGCGTTTGAGCAGATCATGCTGCAGCATCCCCGGGCGTTGCTGTCGATCTGCTCGACGCTGGTCAAACGGACCCAGCAGCCCACGCGGCGCTCCGCTGCCTTGTCGCACCTCGTGATTGCCGTGACCCCGGCGGGGAACGGTTCGCTCGCGCCCGCATTCGCGCGTGCGCTGACGCGCGGCCTCGCGGTGATCGGGTCGACCTTGCACGTCGACGCGCGCACGCTGGCGGCGGAGGGTGTCCTCGACGCGGCGGCCAGCGTGCCGGCCGATCATCCCAGTTGGCTGCGGTTTACCGCGTGGCTCGAGGAGCAGCAGACCACGTATGACTTCGTCGTCCTCGAAACGGATCGCGACGCCAGCGGATGGACCCAACGGGCACTCGGGCAGGCCGATCACGTCGTCATCGTCGGCGACGCCGCGACGGATCGGTCGCTGGGGGCGATCGAGGAGCGACTGCTGCTCGACGAGATCTCCCACGTGCGGCGGGCCCGCCGCACCTTGGTGCTGGTGCACCGCGAAGAGACGCTCCTGCCCAGTGGCACCCACGAATGGCTCGCGCCGCGGCGGGTCGACCAGCATCTCCATGTGCACCGGAACCATCAGCCGGATATCGAGCGGGTGGCCCGCACGATCACCGGACGCGCCGTCGGCGTCGCCTTGGGCGGCGGCGGGGCGCGCGGATTTGCGCATCTTGGGGTG
>CAITQY010000676.1 GCA_903894655.1 uncultured Gemmatimonadota bacterium | reverse complement strand
GCCACCGACTTCGATCTCGAAGAGCACTACGAGGACGTCGTCGCTCGTCGATTCGAAGGCGTGAAGGCGTGGATTCCGGTACAGCGCGGCTGCGACTATCGCTGCACTTACTGCATTGTGCCGACCACGCGCGGCCCCGAACGCAGCCGCAAGCTCCACGAGGTCGTGCGCGAAGTGCACGAGGTGGTGAATCAGGGGCTCACCGAAGTCGTGCTGCTCGGGCAGACGGTCAACTCGTACAACGATGGCACGCACGATTTCGCCGACCTCCTGCGCGCCGTCGGCGCGGTGGAGGGCATCCGTCGGGTGCGCTACACGAGCCCGCATCCCAACGACTTCTCCGATCGCGTGATCGCCGCCATGGCGGAAGTGCCCACCGTGTGTGAGCACATCCATCTGCCGATGCAGAGCGGCTCCACGTCGATGCTCAAGAAGATGCTGCGTCGCTACTCGCGTGAGGACTATCTCGCCTGCGTGGAACGGATGCGCGCGGCGATCCCGGGCTTGGCGCTGACCACCGACATCATCGTCGGCTTTCCCAGTGAGACCGACGAAGAGTTCGCCGATACGCTCTCGCTGTGCCAAGAGGTCCGCTTCGACGACGCGTTCATGTTCAAGTTCTCGCCGCGCGAAGGCACGCCGGCCACGCGCATGCCCGCCGAGTGGACGATCCCGGACGAGCTCGTGGCGACCCGCTTCGAGCTGCTGCTGAAAACGGTCCGCGGCATTTCGCGCGAGAACAACATGCGCCGACTCGGCGATACCGTCGAAGTGCTGATCGAGAAAGTCGCCCGCGACGGCCACCTGTTGCAGGCGCGCTCGCGCGACTTCAAAACCATCATGGTGCCCGCCGAGGCCGGATCGATCGGCGACTATCTCACGGTGACGCTGAGCGGTACGACCGGCGCCACGTTCATGGGCACGCCCGTCGTGGCGCAGACGGAGCGCAGAGCGCTGCCGATGATGGCTGGGTAACGGCGCACGCGCTCGTCGGCACGGGCCGGCGTTCCTGTGCCCCTGCGCGAGTAGTTTCGATGCGGCATCACCGACGGGTGTTCGACACCGTACGTGATGCCGCTTCTCGTTCTCGCCACTGCCTGGTGGCTGGCAGGCCTGTTCACCGGCGCGATACTTGCGCAGTGGGCGGGGCGTCCGGCGTGGCTCGCCTCAGTCATGTCGGCGCCGTCTCTCCCAGGCCACCTGCTGCTCACCAGCGTCGTCGTGCTCGTCGGCATCGTCGGCAGCGTGGTGCTGCTGGCGTTGCGCACGCGGCGTCCGCCCGCGTTCACCGGCCTTTCGCTTGCCGGCATCGGCCTCGCCGGCGTGCTGGCCAGCGCCTCCGCCGCTGACGACGCACACCTGTGTCGTGCTGCGGCGGTCGAGCGGATGGCCCGCGGCGAGTGGGTCTCGCTGCGGTTCGACGGCGCCACCACCGAGCGCGCCGGCCCGGACCGTCCGCGGCGTCGGCGCGTCGTCGACACCGCGGCCTCCGTCCCCGCTTCCGGCATGCGCGGACGGGGCGAGGTGCGCTTCGCACTAGGGGGTCGCCGGTGCGCCGTCGCCGCGTCGGTGCGGTTGCCGGGTGCACTTGGTGCCGGCGACATCGCCGAGGTGCACGGCTCGGCCATGGCGACCGATCGTGGCGTGCGGTTGGCGGTCGATTCCATGCGCGCTCCAACCGGCCGCGATTGGCTGCGCGCTTCCCGTGGACGCGTCGGCAACACCATCGATCGCCTGTTCCGCGAGCGGTCGCCTCTTGTGCGCGCGCTGGTGATCGCCGATCAGGACGGTATCGCCACCGCCGTGCGCGACCGGTTTGCTGACGCGGGGCTGGTGCACCTGCTGTCG
>CAITQY010000675.1 GCA_903894655.1 uncultured Gemmatimonadota bacterium | reverse complement strand
GATAGCCCCGCGCTCGCCTTCGAGCGTCAGTGGCTGTCGGATGATGAGCGTCGGTTCGATGTACACGCCGGCCCGCACGCGGACGACGCCGTAGCGCGACACCACACGGATCGCCTCCGTGACCGTGCGCACCGTCGTGGCGGAGAGAGCGCCCGTCGGCGACACGAACACCGTGTCCGGACCCGACGCGGCCACCATCGCGAGGAGCGCGAGCGCGCCGATCATTGCAGCGTCTTCGACGAGGGTGACGTCGACGATGCCGCGGCCGTCGTCGGCGCGTTCTGGCTCGCGACCAGCGTCAGCACCTGCGGCCAGGACATTAGTTCTCCACCGAGGCGCAGGCGCACCGCCTCAACATCGGCGGCCGCATCGAGCGCTGCCAGCCGGCGTCCCATCGGCGAGTGCAACGTGCTGCCGTACAGGAAGCGCGCGCGCGTCACGTCGAGCCAGCGGGACGGATGCTCCACGTCGGCGACCCAGATCGCGCGCGGCGCCGAACCGACAGTTTGCGACGATACGTAGCCCGCCAGACATTCGATCGAGTCGAACGTCTCGAGGCGTCCGCGGGCGGTCATCACCATGGTGCCGAAGCGCGGATCGTCGATGGTCATGCGACAGTACCGGCAGGAGTCCTCGCCCGCCACGAGCGGACGTGGACTGGAGCCGCAGGCGCTGGCAGACACGGCCAGCACCAACGCGGCGAGGGAGGCAAGTGACCGGCTCATAGCATGCTCCGCGTCTGACGCGCGGCACGGTCGCGGCGCGCCACCAGCGGCGCGGCGACGGCGAGGATCACACTGGCGATGGCGAGCAGGCCACCGGTGGCCGGGAGCGACGTGGCCGTGAAGTTGAGCAACTTCTTGTTGCCGATGAGCGGCGGCTGGTACGACATGCCCGGCACTTGGATCGGCGCGTGTTCGAGGTCGAGGTTGTGCCCGTAGTCGTACTCCCATCGCCAGAAGTCGACGAGGCCGACCACCGCCGACAGCAGCAGCGCGCTTCCCCACACGAGGATCCAGCGACGGCGTCCCATGGCGGCCACCAGCAGACCGGCCACGCTCATCGCCACGATACCCGTCGGCATGAATGTGAGTTCGGGGATGCTCTCCGGAACGATCGTTTTCATACCGATGTAGTGGTTCAACCCGTTGATGTTCTGCAGGTCATTGGGCTCCACCCCGGTCACCGTATGTGCCCAGATGTACATCCCCAATCCCTCGGGGTACTGCGGCGCGGTCAACGACACGCGCCACAGGGGGAAGAAGAGCGCGCCGGCCAAGGCGACGGCGGCCACCGTCACCATGAGCCGTGCACGCCCTACGGCAGACATCAACGGGGTCTCAGCGCGCCAGCAGAGTGAACGGCGTGGGCGTCAACGGGGCCGGTACCAGATCCCGGAGGAGTGGGCAGGGCGATCCCGCGCTGCGCCGCGCGTGCCACCTGACCCTTGGCTTTGAGCGTGTTCGCTGTAAGCGGCACGCTCGATCCCACTGGCGACACCCGGACGTATCCCTGCATTTCCTGGTGTAGCGCCGAGCAGAAGTCGGTGCAGTACATCGGGAAGACACCGATCGACTTCGGGATCCACTTCAGCGTGCGGGTTTCACCCGGCATGATGAGCAGCTCGGAGTTGATCGCACCCTGAATCGCG
>CAITQY010000674.1 GCA_903894655.1 uncultured Gemmatimonadota bacterium | reverse complement strand
TGCTCAGGCGCTCCGTCTCGCGGAAGCGATGCCTCACCAACGGCCCCACGGTATCCGTGCCGACTTCGGCCCCGTTCGCCAGCGCCCGCCACGCCATCGGCGTGGTGAGCGATAGCCGTACTTTGGCTTTCAGATCGGGCTGATCGAAGCAGGGAAAGAGCAGGTTGGCATCCGACGGCACGAGCAGCGTATACAGGTACACGTTGCCGTCGGTCACATCGCGGTTGCGGATAATGCTGGCGCCGGCCTGGGCGATCGGCGTGGCGAAGGCCAGCTCGACCGCGTTCCGGCCGCGGCGCAGGCGGGCCGCCGGAATCACGAGGTGATGCCGATTCCAGGCGGCGCCAAGCGCCGGCCAGGCCGCGCCGTTGATCCGCCCGTCGCTCACCGACTGCCCGCGGAAGTCCAGCACGACATCGCCCGGCGTGCGCTGGGTGAACGACACCGTGACCCGTCCGGTCGCGGTATCCCCCGCGCTCACCGTGAAGGCGAGATCGTAGGCCACGTCGGTCACCTGTGCCGCGCGGAGGCGGGCCAGTGAGGCCGAGACGCCGGGACCGGTCAGCGACGGCCGCTGGGCCGCACTCTCTCTGACGGGAACGATGACGCAGGAGACCGCGACGATCGCGCGGAACAGCGGACGGCTCAGGGAGCCTCGGAGATTCGAAGAACGCATGCGGGGAAGCTGCCGGCCTCCGCGAATGCTGTCCAGCGACCGGTTCAAGCTCGCCCCGTGACGGCTGATGCCGGCGTGATGACCGCCGAACTCGACATCGAACGGTTCCGCGTTAAAATCCACGGATGCCATTCGATCCGTCGTCCGATTCCTCATCCGAGCCGTCGCCCTGCGGTGGATGCCACCACCTCGACCGGCGTCAGTTTCTGGCCTCAGCCTCCGTGCTGTCGCTCGGTGCCCTCGTGTCGGGGTGTGGTGACGGCATCATCAGCGCGCCGGTGCAGGTGCTCGATGTGGTCCCAGCGCCCTTCCGCCTCGATCCGGCCACCGTGCCCGAGCTCGCGCCGATCGGCGGACGCACCGTGGTGGTCTCCGGGACGTCGGCACCGGTGCTGGTGGAACGCGTCGGCAGCGCGCAATTCCGAGCGCTCTCGCTGGTGTGCCCGCACCGCGGCACCATCGTGGAAGTGGCCTCGAGCGGACTGCGATGCCCCAATCACCAAGCCGTCTTCGCGAACGACGGGACCTGGCTGAGCGGGCAGCCCACGGCCGGGCTCACCCCGCTCGACGTACGACGCAACAGCGACGGATCGCTCATGATTGGCGGCACCCTCACGCCGCCGGTCCTGAGTCTCAACCGGAGTGCCGTGGTGTTTCTCACCACCCTCACCGGCACGGCCCCAGCCGCCCAGACCGTCGCCATTGGCAATGACGGTGGCGGCATGCTCGGCGACTTGGCGCTCGCGCTCACCTACGGCCCCGGTCAGCGCACCGGCTGGCTCTCCCTGGCCCTCAGCCAGGCGTCGGCGCCGGCCATCCTTACGCTCTCCGCGCAGCGGGGCACGCTGCCGATCGGCGTCTACTCCGCCACCGTCACCATCACCGGTGCCGGCGTGAGCAACGGCGCGCAGACGCTGTCGGTGTCGTTGCTGGTGCAGGACCCGACCACACCCGCCGCGCTGCAGCTGTCCTCGTCCTCAGTGGCCTTTACCGCGCCGATCGGCGGCACGCCGGCGGCGCAAGTCGTGCAGTGCAACAACAGCGGCGGCGGTGCACTCGCCGGCCTCGCCGCCACGATTGACTACATCGCCGGTGGCAGAGGCTGGCTCACCGCGACGCTCAACCAGACCACGGCACCCGCCGCACTCACCGTGCGGCCAAGTGCCGGGACGCTGGCGGCCGGGAGCTACAGCGCCACCGTCACGATCAGCGCCAACGGTGTCGCCTCGCGCACGATTACGGTGACGCTCACCGTCACCGCCGTCGGGTTGCTCGTCACCCTCGCTGCCTGGCCTGCCCTCGCCAATGTCGGTGGGGTCGCCGGCAGCGTCGGCAACGTGAACGGTGGGCCGGTGGCCGTGACGCGCCTCAGCGCCACCAGCTTCGCCGCCTTTTCCATGCGGTGCCCCCATGCCGGCACCACCATCAACGTCGTCAACAACGGCACCAGCTTCCGGTGCCCGAATCACGGGGCCCTGTTCAACAGCGCCGGGGTCTGGCAGTCATCACCGCAGCGCGCCGAAAACCTCGTTCCGCTCACCGTGACCTACACCCCCGGCGCCACGACCCTCTCAGTAACCTGAGCCGCACCCGTTGAACCTCGCGGCCCACCGGGCTACGTTTCAAGGCTGTCTGACCCTAGCCAAGTAACGTAGCCATGCCGACTTACGAGTTCCGCTGCCCCGACGGGTCCATCATCGAGGCGAGGTTCAAGATCTCCGAGGTTCCGGAAAGCATTCCGACGCCCGATGGCACCGGAGTGGCCACGCGTATCATCTCCGGTGGCGCCAGTCTCCTGTTCAAGGGATCCGGGTTTTACATCACCGACTACGGCAAGGACGGGAAGAAGGACCAGCGCACCAGCGGCGGCTCCTCGTCCGCCGACGGTAGCCCGAAGAGCGACAGTAAGAGCGACAGTAAGAGCGAAGCCAAGAGCGAGTCGAAGCCGTCGACCAG
>CAITQY010000673.1 GCA_903894655.1 uncultured Gemmatimonadota bacterium | reverse complement strand
GTTGAACTAGAACGGCGTTCAACGACTCTGACCCCTTGAGCCGACGGCGACTACTGCCGCACGATGGCCGAGATTCCACCCACGTAATACGGCTCCGAGAACAGCACCGACTTCTTCCGTTCGTCCGTGATGGTGATGCAGGCGCCGATCATGTCCACTTTACCGGCGATGAGCGCGGGGATCATGGCGCCGAAGTCCATGTTCACGATCTCGAGCCGTCGGCCCAGCTTCGCCGCGGTCCGCGCCGCGATCTCGACGTCCATGCCGACCACTCGGCGCGACGCGTCCATGAACGAGAACGGCTCCGTGACAGCGGCCGTCCCGAAACGCAGCACCTCGCCGCTCCCCGTGGGAATGTCAGGCATCGGCTTCGGCTCGCCCTGCGCCGGCAACCACCGGTCCACCATCTGCTGATACTCACCGCTGACGCGCATGGCAGCCACCACCGAATCCGCCGCCGCCTTCAGCGTGCTGTCGCCCAACCGGAAGGCATAGCCGTAGTCGTCGGTCGTGATCTTCTCGGCCAGCACCACGAGCCCCGGGTTTTTGGCCGCGATGTTCTTGAGGATCGGCTCATCGTATGCCGCCGCGTCGGCCTTCCCGGCCTTCACCGCCAGCGCGGCATCCAGCACGGTATTGAAGTACAAAAACTTGGCGTTCGGCAGCTTCGAGGTGACGAGCTGGTCCGCAACCGTCCCGGTGGGCACGGCGAACTGCTTGCCATCGAGTTGGGCGATCGTCGTGATCTGCTCGCGCTTGCCGCAAGCCGCCAACAGGACGCCGGTCACGGCGACGGCCGCGAGGGTCGATCGACGCATGAATTCCATCGGGATCTCCTAGGGGAAAGTGGTCGCGCTCGACGGATAGGCGCCGCTGGCCGACTGTGCGATGGTAATTGACACCGCCCGTCTGTGAAAGCCACCCCGCGGCGGATGCCGTTTGTTATCGAACTGATACGAGTCGGGGGAAGGTGATCGCACAGGACCGCCTTACGATTCTCTATTACGCAATCCTGACCGCTTCTCTTGTGCTCCCCGATGGAAATCGTAGCCGACATCATCGCTGGACTGGGCCTGTTCTTCATTGGTGTCCGGAACATCGGGACGCACATGAAGCAGATGACCGGCGCCCGCTTTCGCGGATGGGTCGCGTGGGCCACCGGACACCACCTCAGTGCAGCGCTCGTTGGCACGGCGGCCGGCATCGTGACGCAAAGCTCCAATGCCGTCACGTTCATCAGCGTGTCGTTGGTCACCAGCGGCATGATCACGCCGGAACGCGCCCTGCCGGTGCTGGCGTGGGCCAATGTCGGCACGGCCCTGCTGGTGTTCCTGGCCACGCTCGATATCCATATCGCCGTGCTCTTTCTCCTCGGCGTGGTGGGCTTCTGCTACTACTTCGGGCTCAACGAGCGTGAGCGCGGGCGTCATCTCATCGGCGCACTGTATGGCGTGGGCATGCTGTTCTTCGGCGTGTGGCTGATCAAGCAGGGCGCCCGGCCCATGAAAGATCTGGAGTCGGTACGGGCGTTCATCCGCTTTTCGGCCCAGTCACAGCTGCTGCCGTTTATCGCCGGGCTGCTGCTCACGCTGGTGATTCAATCGTCGTCCACCATGTCGGCCATTGCCGTGACCATGGCCGCGGCCGGCGTGCTCACGCTCGACCAGACGCTCATGATTGTGCTGGGCTCGAACGTCGGGTCGGGGCTCAGCACCTTCCTGCTGTCGAGCAATCTCACGGGGATTGGACGACAGTTGGCGTTCGTCCAGTTCGCGATCAAATCGTTGGGCGTCGTACTGCTGCTGCCGGTGCTGTTGCTGGCGCAGGCGTCCGAGGCGCGCGGCGGGGCGTCGATACTCGCGCGCTTGGGGGGGACGACGGGCGAGCAGGTGGCGGTGGCGTACCTCATCCTGCAGGTGGTATCTGCGCTGTCGGCGGGGCTGCTCAGTCGTGCGCTCATGGCTATCGCGGGGCGGCTCTTTCCGCCCAGCGTGGGCGATGTGCTTTCCAAGCCGCACTTCATCTACGAGCAGGCGCTCGACGAACCCGAGACGGCGCTGGATCTGGTGGAGAAGGAGCAGGCCCGCGTGCTCGGCCTTATTCCGCGGTTGCTCGATGCACTGCGCATGGCCGAAGTGGACGGCACCCCCTTTCAGCACAAGGAGTTGCTGGAGGCCTGCACGAGTGTGGCGAGCGAATGTGGCGGGTTTATCGACCGGTTGATGAGCCGCACGCCGAGTCACGGTACGCTGGAGCGCGTGATGAGTGTGCGGGCCCGCAATGAACTGCTCGTGCACATGATGGACGGCTGCCATGACTTCGTGGACTGGCTCGAGGATGAATTCCCCGAACCGGCGGCCCGCGCGTTACGGGAGAGTCTCGTGGAGGGGCTCTGCACCGTCCTGTTCGTGCTGTCGGACGCGGTGCAGGACGGGGATCACGATTACGCGATCGCCCTGGCGCTCACGTCGGACCGCGCCTCGGTGATGGAAGGGGTGCGCGCCGGCTTCATCGGCGCGGAAGGTGGACTCGGCCCTGAGAGCCAGACGCGGCTCCTGCCGGCCACCAGTGTGTTCGAGCGGGTGATCTGGCTCGCCAACCGCTATGCGATCGCGTTGGAGCGGCAGAGCGCGCCGGCTGGCGCGCGGCACGCTGTTGGGGCACTCGCGACGGCGTAATTCCGCCGCCCGGAATCAGGTAACAGATCAGGCCAGGCGCTCCACGAAATACATGTCGATCTCCCCCTTGTTCTTGGCGTGCACTTTGCCGCGGGGCACACACACGGCTCGGTCTTTCACCAGCGCGTAGGTGGTCGCGCTGATGTTCACGCGCCCCGCTTCGCCGCTGCTCTCCATCCGGGAGGCGGTGTTCACGGTATCCCCCCACACGTCGTAGGCGAATTTGCGCGCGCCCACCACCCCGGCCACCACCGGTCCGGTGTGCACACCGATCCGGATCGCGAACGCCGGCTGGCCCTCGGCGACCCGGCGTTCGTGATACGCCTGCATGAAATCGCGAATCTCCAGCGCCGCGCGCACCACGTCGTCGGCGTGCGTGGTGGTTACGGCGGGCAGCCCGCCCACGCACATGTAGGCATCGCCGATCGTCTTGATCTTCTCGATGTCGTGCTGCGTGATGATGCCGTCGAACGCGCGGAAGCAGGTGTCGAGCTCCGCCACCAGATCCGTCGCCGTCATCGCCGCCGTGATCTGGGTAAAGCCCACGAAGTCTGTGAAGAGCACCGTCACCGCGTCGTAGCTCCGGGCCTCCGACCGGCCGGTGGCTTTCAACTCGTCGGCGATTTCATCCGGCAGGATATTCATGAGCAGCAGGTCGGCGCGGTCTTTCGCCAACTCGAGATCCGCCGAGTACTGGCGGTTCAGTGCGTGCGCCACCTTGAGCTGTTCGGATTCGGCGTATTCCTGCGCCGTCCGGACACGGCGGCTGTTTTCTTCGCGGGTCACTCGCATTTCCACGTCACGAAAGATCCGGAGGTGCCGGATCGATTCCGGGAGTTGGTTCAGGGCCTCGTAGGTCGCCGACAGCAGCTCGTGGAGGCGCGCGGTCTTCCCGTACAAGTGCAGCGGCTCGGCG
>CAITQY010000672.1 GCA_903894655.1 uncultured Gemmatimonadota bacterium | reverse complement strand
TATTCGCGGAAATCCGCGGTAAAGCTGTTCGTTTGAACCGCAGACGAAACACCTCACCGCGAATTGACACGAATCGTCGCTGATGAACAGCGTAGTCACCGACTGCGTGAGTTACGCGACGCCGAATCCGTGTGATATTCGCGGAAATCCGCGGTAAAGCTGTTCGTTTGAACCGCACACGAAACACCTCACCGCGAATTGACACGAATCGTCGCTGATGAACAGCGTAGTCACTGACTGCGTGAGTTACGCGACGCCGAATCCGTGTGGTATTCGCGGAAATCCGCGGTAAAGCTGAACCGCCCCGGGATTACAGGAGGCTCCACTTTGTGAGAACTTGGAGTCATGGCGAAATCCCGAACACATCGATTTAGTCCTGAGGTCCGTGAGCGGGCCGTCCGATTGGTCCGCGAGCAGTTGCCGCACCATCCGTCCCAGTGGGCCGCCATTTCGGCGATTGCGCCGAAGTTGGGCTGCACGAAAGAGACGTTGCGTCGATGGCTCTTGAAGGCCGAGCAGGACGCCAGTGAGCGGTCCGGTCCGACGAGCGGTGACGCGGATCGCCTGGCCGCGCTCGAGCGCGAGAATCGCGAGCTGAAGCGGGCCAATGACATCTTGCGCAAGGCGAGTGCGTTTTTCGCGGCGGCGGAGCTCGACCGCCTCATACGCTGATGTACGCGTTCATCGATGAAGAGCGCGCCCTGTACGGTGTCGAGCCGATCTGCCGCGTTTTGGCGATCGCACCGTCCGGCTACTACACGTATCGTGCACGCCGAGCGGATCCGTCGCAGCGTCCCGCGCGGGCGCAGCGCGATGACGTCCTGCGCGAGCAGGTCCAGCGCGTGTGGGAGCGCAACCGAGGTGTCTATGGCGTGCGCAAAGTCTGGCAGCAGTTGTTGCGTGACGGGCAGACCGTGGCGCGCTGCACCGTCGCTCGGCTCATGGCCGCCGAGGGCCTGCGTGGCGTCGTGCGGGGCCAGCGCCATCGCACGACGATCGCCGACACCACGGCGGAGCTCGCGCAGGATTTGGTGCAGCGGCAATTCCACGCCGAGCGTCCCAATCAGCTGTGGGTCGCGGACTTCACGTACGTCGCGACGTGGCGTGGTTTCGTGTACGTCGCGTTCGTGATCGACGTGTTCTCGCGTCGCATCGTCGGCTGGCGCGCGCACACAACGATGCGGACCGATCTCGTACTCGACGCGTTGGAGCAGGCCTTGCACGACCGTCTGCTCGATGGCGATCTGGTGGTCCACTCGGACCGCGGATCGCAATACGTCTCCATGCGCTACACCGGCCGCCTGGCGGCGGCTGGCGCTGCGCCCTCGGTCGGGAGCGTGGGAGACGCGTATGATAACGCGCTTGCCGAGACCGTGATCGGCTTGTTCAAGACCGAAGTGATCCATCGGGACGGACCGTGGCGTGGCTTCGAGGATGTTGAAATGGCGACACTCGAATGGGTCGCCTGGTTCAATCAAGAGCGCTTGCTAGCACCGCTCGGCTATGTTCCGCCGGCCGAGTTTGAAGCGCAGTATTACGACACACACCACACCCACACATCCGTGGGTGTACTCAACTAAACCAGTCTCCTGAAAACCCGGCGCGGTTCAGTTGCCGAGCGGACCGACCATCCGCGCAGGGTGAAGCATCGGGCGGTCCGCTCGCAACAGAAGCTGGCGTTAGCGCGACCGCGGGCGCTTGCCGCACGGACGGAACGTCACCGCACCCACGATCTCGGCCTTCGTAGCATGGAACGACCGGAGGCGCGCCTGCGACGGTTCAAATTGGCAGGAGAAGCGATCCCGACCCCGCTTGGTTTGCATCTCGTCCTAGCAGCCCCGCTGTGCAATAGAGGAACCCACATGTCGCGTCTAACTACTGCTGTCCTCGCTCTCTCCTCGCTGTGCGTTTCGGTGCCGCTGGGGGCCCAGGAGACGTCTCCATCCCACCGGGTGTCAGTCACCATCTCCCCCTTGCATCTGCTGAATCCGCAGCTTCACGTGACGGGTGAAGTGCGATTGGCCTCACGAGTGAGCACTGCGGCGATGCTCGGACGAGGTAACGTCACCGAAGAGGAGCAGACGTACCCTATCTGGGAGATCGGCGGTCAGGTGCGCTACTACGTCCTTGGGTCCTTCTCACACGGCATGATGCTCGGCGCGGATGTTGGGTATGTCGACGTGAAGGGTCAGCCGGAGGGCGCCATGGAGATGCTGGTCGGCACCCGAGCCGGGGGCTTCCTTGGATACAAGCGCATACTGAAGAGCGGATTCACCGCCGAGGTGCAGTTGGGGCCGGTGTACGTGTGGGGAGACGCTGGCAACTCCGAATGGCAGACCTTGCACAGCCTCAAGCTTGGCTGGTCGTTCTAGCATCGCGCCGCGCTCTTCGGAATCGCCCCGGAGGGCACGCTCGACGACGAGGCATACGGCGATCCGCAATGCCCCCCGCTGCGCTCGCCCTCAGAATGGCGGTTTCTGCGTGTGGCGCGAGACCATGCTCGTGTCGGCGCGCTAACATTGCTTGCTGCTGACGAACGCAGTTGATTGCGGTAGCGGCGGCTCTGCCGCCGCCTTTCATAAGGGCGTTCGCAGCAGAAGCCCGGCGTTAGCGCGACAAGGCAAGCTGGCGCGCTGCAACGGTACCCGTTATAATAGATACTGTGATACGCACGTTCGCCGACACCGCCACGGAAGACCTGTTTAACGGACTCGACAGCCGCCGTGCGCGCCGTGCGTGTCCGGCGACGCTGTGGCCGGCTGTGACGCGGAAGCT
>CAITQY010000671.1 GCA_903894655.1 uncultured Gemmatimonadota bacterium | reverse complement strand
CTGTTGCGGCTGGTGCTCCCCTCGCTGCTCGTGGCGTGCACCCCCGCGCGGGCACCGCGCCCGGTGCCCACCGTACGTCCGCTGGTGCTCCCGGCAGCGACCCCGCTCGTGATCGCGCATCGCGGCGCCAGTGGGCACCGCCCCGAGCACACCCTCGAGGGGTACACCCTCGCCGTGCAGATGGGCGCCGACTTCATCGAGCCGGATCTCGTGAGCACCAAAGATGGCGTGCTGGTGGCGCGACATGAAAACGAGATCGGTGCCACCACCGATGCGGCGACAAAATTTGCGTCGCGCAAAACACGCAAAGTGATCGACGGCGATACGATCAGCGGGTGGTTCACCGAAGACTTCACGCTGGCCGAGCTGCGCACCCTCCGCGCCAACGAGCGGCTGCCCTTCCGGTCACACGCGTACGACGGGCAGTTTCTCATTCCCACGTTCGATGAGGTGCTGGCACTGGCCGACTCGCTTGGCCGCACCCGTGGGCGTGCCGTCGGAGTGTATCCCGAAACCAAGCATCCCACCTATCTTCGCGGCATCGGGCTCCCCATCGAGGAGCCGATGCTGCGGTCGTTGCGCGCTCGCGGCCTCGATCGCGCCGATGCGCCGGTGTTCATTCAAAGCTTCGAAAGCGGCAATCTCCGCGTGCTCTCGCAACAGACGCGCATCCGCCTGATCCAGCTCGTGTCCACCGCGCCGCAGGTCACACCGGCTGCGCTCCGCGACATCGCGACGTACGCCTACGGTGTTGGGGCCAATACGCGGCAGATCGTGGGTGGGGATTCATCGGCCGTGCCCACTACCGTCATTACCGATGCGCATGCGGTCGGACTGCGTGTGCACGTGTGGACGCTGCGCCCGGAACCGGTATTTCTCGCGAAGCGCTACGGCGGCGATCCGATCGCCGAGGTGCAGGAGATGCTACGGCTCGGCGTCGACGGCATCTTCGGGGACTATCCCGATCAGGTGGTGCGCGGACTTCGCCGATAAGGCGTGTACGGGGTCGCCCGCGTCAGTCCATCGCGAATTCGCGGGCGAAGGCCACGTTGAACGAGAAGGTCTTTGCGCGGCTACGGGTTTCCATCATGTTGGCCACGCGCTCGAGACGCTCGGTGATCGCCATGATCTTTTCCTGCGCCTTGCGTCCGGCCTCGTTCAGCCCTTCGAGCTTGTCGATGGACCAGAACTTGATGAGGTCTTCGACGATCTTGATGTAATCGCGCGGCCCGTAGATACCGGCGCGACGGATCACGTCGCCCATTTCCCGGAAGTGCGGCATGCTGACGCCGGGCATATCGATGCTGGGCATGATGAGCGCCGCCGATTCCAGGGCGCGGTTGGGATCACGCGCCAGCACGCGCAGGAAGATTTCGCGGTAGAACACGTAGTGCCGCGCTTCTTCCTTGGCCACGTTCTGCAGGACGGTGCCGATGAGCGGCTCGTACTGCCCCGCCAACTTGCCCGTGTTGGCGTGGCTGACCTGCGTGGCTTTTTCCTGCAGCGACGTGTACACGAAGACGCGGTACGGATCCTTGTCCCAGGTGGGCTCGAAGCCCGCCTTGAGATACTCGAACTGCATGCGCTCGAGCACCGGGTTGTCCAGGATCTTGCTGTCGTGCGCGTAGTCGTGCAGCACGGCGCCGTGCCGGTCTTCCTCGGCCGTCCACAGGTTGGTCCACTTCGCCCAGAACGTATCGCCGCCCAGGTAGGTGGCCAGCAGCCGGTGGAAATGGGGGAGCCCTTCTTCGGTGAGCGTATTCAGCGCCAGCGCGACGCGGGCCGGCATGCTGATGCCTTTCGCGCGCTCCCGGAGCTGCTTCACGAACGCATCCGGGTCGGTGTCCGGCTCGGGTGCCAGCAGTTCCGACGGGAACCACAAAATGCGCTTGGCTTCATGCGCGACCGTGAGGTCAGCGACATCCTGTTCGAGGTCGGCGAGGACCTCGACTTTGGCGATGGTTTCGTTGTCAGGAATGTACATAATGCGAAAGATATCCACGGGTGCGACCGATGCATACCACAACGGAAGTGATTTGGTCAGGAACGCGTGGGGGCAGGCGGAAGTGCCCCAGCGATGGGTCCGGCGAGGTAGGCCAACTCGGCTGCGGGCATCGTAGCGGTACTTCCGCCGGCTTTCACGCGTTCCTCCCCAAACGGCTTCCCTCGCGGAATCCACCGTTCGCCGCCGTGGTTACATTCAGGGCTATGACGCCCCCTTCCAAAGGCAAGCCCAAGTACGATACCAAGCGCGCCTGGGCCGAGGCCCGTGCGCTGATCTGGGAACACCGCACCTCCGTGACCGTCGGATTGGTGTTGATGCTCGTGAGTCGCGCGGCCGGATTCGTGCTGCCGTACTCGACCAAGATGGTCCTCGATGATGTCCTCCCGAACCGCGACATCACGCTGCTCGGCTATATCGCGCTGGCCGGTCTGGCCGCGACGATCGTGCAGTCGGTGACCGGCTATGCACTCTCGCAGGTCGTGAGCGTGGCGGCGCAGCAGGCCATCGCGCGGCTCCGGGAAGAGGTGCAGGGGCACCTGATTCGCCTTCCCGTCAAATTCTTCG
>CAITQY010000670.1 GCA_903894655.1 uncultured Gemmatimonadota bacterium | reverse complement strand
GTGCCGCGGCCGGCCATGTTCGTCGCGATCGTAATGGCGCCAGGCTGCCCCGCGCCGGCGACAATTTCGGCTTCACGTTGGTGGTACTTGGCGTTGAGCACGTTGTGCTTGAGCCCCGCGCGCGCGAACAGCCGGGCCAGCGTTTCCGACGCTTCGACACTCGCCGTACCAACCAGCACCGGATAGCCAAGTTCGTGGAGTCGCTTCGTTTCGTCGACGATCGCGTTGTACTTCTCGCGACGTGTCTTGAACACGTAATCTTGACGATCATCACGTGTGATGGGCCGGTTGGTCGGAATGACCGATACCGACAGGCCGTAGATCTCGTGGAACTCATTCTCTTCCGTCTCGGCCGTGCCAGTCATGCCGGCCAGCTTCTCGTACATACGGAAGTAGTTCTGAATCGTGATCGTGGCGAGCGTCTGCGTCTCGCCCTTGACCTGCACGCGCTCCTTGGCCTCGACGGCCTGGTGCAACCCTTCGCTCCAGCGACGGCCCGGCATGGTGCGCCCGGTGAACTCGTCGACGATGAGCACCTGCCCTTCCTGCACGACATAGTTCACGTCGCGCTCATACAAGGCGTGCGCGCGCAGCAGCTGGTGAATGATGTTCAACCGCTCGCTCTTGAGCGCATACTCGCGTTCAATCGCATTGCGCTGCTCGAGCCGATCGGTCGCAGAGATTTCCTGATCACGATCGAGCTTGCCGATCATGAGCGAGATGTCGGGCAGCACGAACTGATCGTGCGCCTCCGGTGACAAATAGTCGAGGCCCTGCTCAGTGAGGTGCACGGTGTGCCCCTTTTCGTCGAGCACATACAGCAGATCGTCTTCGATCTCGCGGTACGTGCGTTTGCTCATGGGCAGCTTCTTGTCCGAGATGATATCAAGCTCCATGCGCTGCACGAGCTGCTTGACGCCGGACTCCTGGAGCGCCTTCACGAGCCGCTTGTTCTTCGGTCCGCCGAGCTGGGCTTTGTAGAGCTTGAGCGCAGCGTCCTGCTCATCCTTCGTCTCGAGCGCGCGTTCGCCTTCGCCGACGAGGGTGTTCACCAATTCGGATTGGCGACGCACGAGCCGTTCGACGGAGGTATTGAATTCCGCATAGCGCCCGTCGCTCTCGTTGCCGACCGGGCCGGAAATAATGAGCGGCGTGCGCGCTTCATCGATGAGGATCGAGTCCACTTCGTCGATGATCGCGAAGATGTGCGTGCGCTGCACCCGCTGCTCGAGCGACACCACCATGTTGTCGCGTAGGTAGTCGAAGCCGAACTCGTTGTTGGTGCCGTAGGCGATGTCGCAGCCGTACACGGCACGGCGCTCGTACGTGCCCGGCTCTGTATCGTCGAGACAGCCGACGGTGAGTCCCATCCACCGATAGAGGTGTCCCATCCACTGCGAGTCGCGACGGGCGAGGTAGTTGTTCACCGTCACGAGGTGCGCACCGCGGCCGGGGAGCGCGTTGAGGTACATCGGCAGTGTCGCGACGAGCGTCTTGCCCTCACCCGTCGCCATTTCCGCGATGCGGCCAAGGTGCAGCTGAATACCACCAATCAGCTGCACGTCGTAGGGAACCATGTCCCACGTGAGCTCGTTGCCGGTCACGAGGACGGCGGAGCCCTTGAGCCGCCGGCACGCCTCGCGCACGGTTGCGAAGGCCTCCGGCAGGAGTTCGTCGAGCACTTCGGCGATCAGCGTCCGCAACTCACCTTCCACACCGCCGCGACCGTCCGCGCCCTGCAGTTCGAGGTCGATGCGCTCGCGCTCCGCCGCTTCGGTGGCGTCGTGCTTGACCGCTTTGAGCTCCGCAATGCGGGTCTCGATGGGACCGGTGCGCTCGGCGAGGATTCCGCGGAACTTGGCGGTCTGCCCCTGAATCTCTTCATCGGAGAGCGAGGCCAAGCGCGCTTCGATCTCATGGATCTCCGTCAGCACCGGCTGCACCCGCTTCCGTTCACGTTCGTGACGCGTGCCGAACACGCGCCCGATCAAGGCTTTCAGCATACGAACCTCATGGCAAGGGCGTCGCGACCGCGAAGTCCCCGTACGCCATCAGGCGCGCGCTGGGCCCTCCGTGATCGACGACTCCCGGGAATTCTCGAGATACAGTCCGGTGGTCGCTATGTAAGTCGCCACGGCGTCAGGAACGAACCCCCGAATGGAGCGCCCGTCACGAACCCGTGCCCTGATTTCGGTTGACGACAAGTCGACGCGTCGCGTCGCCAGCCGCCGTGCCATCGCTGCTCCGACGCTCTCCAACGGGACGGCGAGCGCGGCGACATCGTGACCACGGTCGGCGCGATGCAGCACGATCAGCTGCACCATCGCCAATAACCGCGACACGTCGCGCCAACGCGGTAACGTGGGAACCACGTCATCGCCGACCAGCAGGTGAAGCGTCGCCGACGGCCAGCGTCGGCGCAGAACGTCCACGGTGTCAACCATGAAAGATAACCCGCCCCGATCGATTTCGATGGGATCCACCTCGATGTGCGGAATTCCGCCAAAACAGGCCCGCGCCATGGCCAGCCGGTGCTCGGCGGGCGTCTGATCCGTTCCCTTCAGCGGCTGTTGGGCCGCCGGGACGATCAATAGCCGATCGAGTGCGAGCTCGTCGAGGGCATCCTGCGCTACCAGGAGGTGGCCGACATGCGGCGGATCAAAGCTTCCGCCGAGGATGCCGATGCGCATCGGGGTCAGACGGCGCGGGTCATCCGCGACGCGCCGGTCCGGGGCGTGCGTAGGCCACTGGCGACGGGATAGGCGGTGGCGGAGCCTGAGCGGCGGTGGCCGAATCGGCCGGCGGAGCGCCGCAGGCGACCTTCACCAACGCATCGCCAGGGTAGGCACGCCACATGGCGGTACACGTCTCCGCGGCATCCTCCTTCCAGCGGATCTTCGTGTACAGCTCATGCAGCCGGAGCCACGACAGGCGGGCGGCCTTGGTGCTGGGATACGTCGTGACGACATCTTTGAAGTAGATGATCGCCGGATCGATGGCTCGACGTACCCGGACGTAATGAACGCCAGCGTCGTAGTCCTTCTGGGCCATCCACTCTTCGATCTGGACAATCCGCTTCTTGGCGTCGTCCGTTTCCTTGCTGTCGGGATACGACGAGAGCAGCGCCCTGAGGATCGAGACGGCCTTCTGCCCGTTCTCCGGGTCAAGAGACGGCCGCCGCCACAAGTTCTGATAGCTTCGGCCGACGCCGAGCATGGCCGTTGACGCCAGCGTATCGTCGGGAAACCCGTCGGTGATGCGCTCGAACGCCTGCGCGGCGAGCAGGTACTCCTTCTGTTGCTCATGCGACAACGCCAGATAGAAGTACGCCGGCGCCAAAAGCGGATCACGCGCCGACAAATCACTGGTCAGGCGCTCGAAGCCGATTTTCGCGTTGTCCCACTTCTGCCGCTGGAATTCCAGCAGGGATGCACGGAAGAGCGCTTCAGGATTCGCGTAATCGCGAGGTTGAAAACCGCGAGAACAGCCCGCCAATGCAACGGCAACGCCGAGCAGCATCAACAGGCGGAATTCAACGCGAGATAGTCGTTGACTCATGCGGACTCTGGTACCCGACGCACCGCATGCGGATCCTTACCGCCGACGAGAGCTCGGTTCATGATGTTGCGCCCACGGTCCGCGTGCCGGACGCCAGCGGGATGATACGAGCACGCCCGGCCTTGAGGCCTGCCGTGACGTTTCGCGTGTCGACGAGCAGGGCCGCGTGGTCCACGACGCGCTGGTAGTCGACATTCTTGTGATCGGTGACCACCACGACGGCGTCGGCCCAGCGCAGCATTTCGTCGCTGAGTTCAACGCCCGTCCTGACATGCCCTTCTTCACGGAACTCGTGTACGAACGGATCGTGGAACTCCACGTGCGCGCCGCGCTCTTCGAGCAACCGAATGACATCAAGGGCGGGGCTCTCTCGGACATCGTCGATGTCGCGCTTGTAGGCGACGCCGAGCACCAACACGCGACTGCCGCGTACGGCCTTCCGGACTTCGTTGAGCGCGTCGGCCACCTTCTGCACAACCCAGTGCGGCATGTTGGAATTGATCTCGCTGGCGAGGTCGATGAAGCGCGTCTTGTAGTTGAGCGTGCGCATCTTCCAAGCGAGATAGTGCGGGTCGAGCGGAATGCAGTGCCCACCGATACCAGGACCCGGCGTGAACTTCATGAACCCGAAGGGCTTCGTCGCGGCCGCGTTGATGACTTCCCAGACGTCGACGCCCAGTTTGTCACAGACAATCGCAATTTCGTTGACTAGGCCGATGTTCACGGCGCGGAAGGTGTTCTCGAGCAACTTCACCAGCTCGGCTGCTTCCGGCGACGAGACCGGGACCACCACGTCGATGCAGCTGGCGTAGAGCGCGCTCGCGACCTCGACACAGGCGGGCGTGACGCCGCCGACCACCTTCGGGGTGTTCTTGGTTTGGTAGATGGGGTTGCCCGGATCGACGCGCTCGGGGCTGAACGCCACGAACACGTCCTTGCCGACGGTGAGCCCCATCGCTTCGAGCCGCGGCTGCAGCAGTTCCCGCGTGGTGCCCGGGTAGGTGGTGCTTTCCAGCACCACGCACATCCCGGGATGGGCTTGCCGCGCGATAGCGTCGGCGGCGGCCAAGACGAAGGCCATATCCGGATCGCGCGTTTTCGAGAGCGGCGTCGGCACCGCGACCGAGATGGCGTCGCATTCCCCGATGCGCGACTCGACGGCGGTTGCCACAAAGCTTCCCGCTGCCACCGCCTCCTGCACCACCTGGTTCGGAATATCCTGAATGTGCGACTGTCCGGCCATGAGCAGATCGATCACGCGCTGACTCACGTCGTACCCGATGACGCGAAAGCCGGCGTGGACGAACTCCATCGCGAGCGGCAACCCCACATAGCCCAGACCGATCACGCCGATCACGGCGGTGCGGTCCTGAATCTTCGAGAGCAGGTGGTCCTTCATCGACGGGGAATCGACCATGTCGTGCGCCTCAGCGTCCAAAGAAGGCTCGCACTGCCCCGATGACTTCATCGAGTTGCACAGTGGTGAGCTCGGGGAAAACCGGTAGCGACAGCACTTCGAGCGCCGCGCGTTCCGACTCGGGGCACTGCCCCTGCTGGTACCCGAGATACGCGAAGCACGGCTGCAAGTGCAGTGGCAGCGGATAGTAGACGGAGCAACCGATACCGCGATCCTTGAGATGTGCCTGCAGCGCATCGCGCTGTGGCACACGGATCGTGTACTGGTTGTAGATCGAGGTGTTGGCCGGATCGATATACGGCGTGACCACTTCGGGCAGATCGGCGAACGCGGCATCGTAATACGCGGCATTCCGACGGCGCGCGGCACTCCACGATTCCAAATGCGGCAACTTGGCGCGTAGGACGGCAGCTTGGAGCGCATCGAGTCGGCTGTTGTAGCCGACGATCTCGTGGAAATACGTGCGACGACTCCCGTGCGTGCGAAGCTTCAGGAGCGTTTCAAACAGTGCCTCATCCTGCGTGACCATCATGCCACCGTCGCCGTATCCGCCGAGATTCTTCGACGGGAAAAAGCTATAGGTGCCGATCGTCGCGGCTTGACCCGCCATTACCTTGGCGCCGTTGATCCGCCGGCTCGCGCCGATCGACTGGGCCGCGTCTTCGATCACCGGACGTCCCTGCGCGGCCTCGCTGACATGCTCGATGGCCGTCATCTGTCCAAACAGGTCGACGGCGATCACCGCCTTGGTCTTCTCGTTCACGGCCGGACGGATCGCGTCGGGCGAGATGTTGAACGTACGCGGATCGATGTCGACGAAGACCGGGCGTGCCCCGACGTTGTGTACCGCGCCGGCGGTTGCAAAAAACGTGAACGGCGTCGTGACCACCTCGTCTCCAGCTCCGACGTCAAGCGCGCGCAGCGCCAGCAGCAAGGCGTCGGTGCCGTTGGCGCAGCCGACGGCGTACTTGACCTGTGACAGACCAGCGACGCTGCACTCGAGTTGCGCGACGGGATCACCGAGGATGAACGCCTGCTGATCCACGACATCCATCACCGCGGCGACGACTTCATCGCGGATGGTGGCGTGCTGCGCCTTGAGATCGAGAAGAGGAACGGCCATGACGGATAGGTTCAGTTGTTGACGCGAAGCGGCAGGGGGACGTCACGGCCAGTCTTCGCCGATTCGTAGATCCCCAGAATGAGTTCGAGCGACTTGCGACCGGCACGACCGTCGGTGTCGGGGCGCGCGTCACCACGCAGCACCGATTCGACATTACGGTAATACCCTTCATGCCCGAACCCGTACACGCTTGGCGGATTGGTGTTCGCCTGTTCGACGAGCTTGTCGTCGTCATCGTAATCAGCGAAGGTCCAATGTTCGACCTTGTTGACCGCGGTCCCGCCGATCTTCACACTGCCCTTCTCGCCCAGGATGGTAATCGACCCTTCGAGATTCCGAGGGAACGTCAACATCGTGACTTCGATGACGCCAATCGCACCGGAGCGGAACTTGAGCACCGCGGCGCCGCTGTCCTCGGCCTCGATGTTCCGTGCCATGGTCGCGGTCTTGGCCATCACGCTTTCGACGGGGCCGACCAGCCATTGCACCAGATCGACGTAGTGCGACGCCTGATTCATGAATGCGCCGCCGTCAAATTCCCACGTCCCGCGCCACGGCGCCTGGTCATAGTAGTCCTGCGGCCGTGTCCAGCGCACCGTGCAGTTCGCCATATAAATCCGCCCGAAGCGTCCACGCTCGATCGCGCGCTTGAGCAGCACGATCGCCGGATTGAGGCGATTTTGCTTGACGACGAACAGCTGCACCTGGTGGTCGTCGCAGGCCTGCACGAGCGCGTCGGCGGCCGCGAGCGAGATCCCCATCGGCTTTTCCGAGATCACGTGACGACCCGCCTTGGCCGCAAGAATCCCATGCTGCGGATGCAATCCGGACGGCGTCGCGATAATCACCGCGTCGCTCGCGACGTCGGACAGCATCTGTTCGTAGCTCGTAAACCATGGCACGCTATACATCGTGCCGGCCTGCTCCGCACGCTCGGCGACGAGGTCGCACACGGCCACGAGCTCGAGACCGGGGAGCTTCGCGAGCGCATCGAAGTGATTTTTGCTGATGCGACCGCAGCCCAAGAGGGCGACACGGATGCGCTCTCCAGCGGCAATGCCTTTCCCGTTCATACCGTCTCCCCGAGGCGAACGACCACGTCCCCATGCCGTTCGTACCGCACGTCGGTGCCGGGGCAACGCAGCAGCTCGTGCGCGCCCTCCGCTCCGGCCAGGCTCAGCGACTCGAGCGTATGCCCATCTTCGGACATCCAGCCGATCCGCTTGCCGGGCACGCCCGCGACGAGCGCATAATCAGGGACATCGCGATTGACGACCGCGCCGGCTCCGATGAACGCGAATCGTCCGATCGTCACCCCGCACACAATCGTGGCATTCGCCCCGATCGTCGCGCCCCGCCGCAGGAGGGTGCGGCGGTACTCATTCTTCCGCGACACTGCACTGCGCGGATTGTACACGTTGGTGAAGACCATGGACGGGCCGCAAAACACGTCGGCCTCCAGTTCCACGCCCTCGTACAACGAGACGTTGTTCTGGATCTTGGCGTTGTCGCCGATCACGACGCCGTTCATCACGACCACGTTCTGTCCGAGCGAACATCGCGCGCCGATTTCGGCGCCGCCGAGCACGTGGCAGAAATGCCAGACGCGTGATCCAGCACCGATCACCGCGCCAGCGTCGACATAGGCCGACTCGTGTACGAGCGCACCCTCGCCAAGCAGGACACCGTGTGCGACGTT
>CAITQY010000669.1 GCA_903894655.1 uncultured Gemmatimonadota bacterium | reverse complement strand
GTGGCACGGTCACATCGTGTCACCCATGATGAAACCACGACTCCTCTCGGTGGCGCGCGCGCGCGCCGAAATCTCGGCCGGTGTTCCCGGACGCTGCGCCATCAGCATCCGCGTGCTCGACGACGTCACGTTGCGCATTCATGCCGGCGAGCTACTGCTCGTGCACGCGCCGGAGGCACTCGCCCAGTCGATGTTGCTCGCGGCTCTGGCCGGTCGAGAGCACACGCCACGCCATCGATACGTGCGCGCGATACGCGACGCCGCGCCGGGGCTCCGGATTCGCCGCGCCGCGCTGTCCGCCGACGCAGTGCAGGAAATCCTGCGTGGATGGCAGGAGGCGCACGTGCCCCCGAGCGCGCCCACCTCGCGCACGCTGTACTTACTGCGCGCCTCACGTGAAGGCGCGGTCACGCCGCGCGAAGCGGCCGAATGGCGGCAGTGGGGTCGACACGCTCATGAACGACGTGACGGCATCGTAATCGCCTGTGCACCGCCGGTGGTGCGCACCGACAACGATCCTCGCCCGCTGCCGGTGCGCGCCGCGCACGAGCCACGCGCGAACTACGCACTCCAGACCTCAGCGACGGCCTCGCGCACGATTCGCCTGCTCGAAATGCGAGCGGGGCGCCTGCACGATGTGCGGACGCCCCGCCGATACAGCACCGACACCGAGCGACTTACTGCCGACCCAGTGCCTCGCCGGTGCTCTGTGCGCGGTAAAAGCGACGCTCACGTGCCGATCGCTTGCCATCCATCGCCCACAGCGTCGACTGAATCATGATGCCGCGCATACGGCGCGTCTGCTCTGGCGCCGGCACCGTGTACGACGTCCCCACGCGCGCGGTCTCGGGCGTGGCCGGCTCCCCGTTGTACTGCGCCTGCCACGTACCCAGCTTCACAAGGCCGTCGGGCTTCTGCATGATGAACACGCGGCCAACCACCGGTTCGCCGTTGATGATCGTCTGACCCGTCACCGGGTCAACAGGCCAGGTGCCCGTCGCCTGCGCTGTCGGCGCGGCGGCCGCCGGCGTCAGCATCGTGCTGTCCGGCATCGCCATCGAGTCGGCCACGGCCGTCGTGTCCGTACGCGTCGTGCTGTCCTGCACCATCGAGTCGACAGGGGCGACGGTGGCCGGTACGGTGGCCGCCGGCGCGGGGGCGGTCGACGGCGGTGCCGACGGCGGAGGGGTCTGCTGCCCACCCTGACTGCGTGCCGCCATGGCGACCGCCACGAGGGCGCCGATGCCGACAACGGTGGAAACGCGCGAGCTCAGGCGCGGACGATTCTGGCGAGGCTTCATGAGACGGTCCGGGTTAAGGTGGGGGGGCAACATGAGTGACTTACCCTCTACATTCAACGAACGCAAGAATTCGTCGGGAGATCCCGACGAATTCCCGCACCACGACCGCCTTCACGCCGATGCCAGAATTCCGCCTGTACAACACGCTCGCGCGCCGCGTCGAGCCGTTCGCACCCGCCGATGGACAGACGGTGCGTATGTACACGTGTGGACCGACGGTCTACAACCCGGCGCACTTGGGCAATTTCCGGACGTTCCTCTTCGAGGATCTGCTGCGGCGCGTCATTCGGCTGGCCGGCTGGCAGGTCGAACAGGTGATGAACCTCACCGACGTCGACGACAAGATTATCCGGACGGCGGCCGCCACCGGCGCCAACATTCTTGAAGTCACGGAGCCGTTCACCGAGCTCTTTCATCGCGACCGGCGCTATCTCCGCATCGAAGATGCCGAGCGCTACCCGAAGGCCACCGAGCACATCCCCGAGATGATCGCGCTCGTCGAGCGGCTCGTCGCCAACAACGTGGCCTATCTCGCCGAAGACGGCTCGGTGTACTTCGCGATCGATCGTTTTCCGGACTACGGCAAGCTGTCGCAACTCGACAAGCGGGAGATCCGCGCCGGCGCGCGTGTCGCCCAGGACGAGTACGCCAAGGAAAACGCGCAGGACTTTGCCCTCTGGAAGGCCGCCAAGCCAGAAGACGAAGCCACCGGCGCCGCTTGGGATTCACCCTGGGGCCGCGGGCGCCCAGGCTGGCACCTCGAGTGCTCCGCCATGGCTATGAAATACCTTGGCGAAACTTTCGACCTCCACGCCGGCGGTATCGATCTCATCTTCCCGCACCACGAAGATGAAATCGCGCAGTCGGAGGCCGCCACCGGCAAGACGTTCGCGCGTTGCTGGTGCCACGGGGAGTTCCTGCTCACCGACGGCGCCAAGATGGCCAAGCGCGTCGGCAACGTGGCCAACGTGGTCGAGATGCGCGAGCAGGGGATCAGTGGCACCGCCTACCGCCACTTCGTTTTCAACGCCCACTACCGCAAGCAGCTGAATCTGGGCGACGATTCGCTCGAGCAGTCGCGTGCGGCGGTGAATCGGATTGGCGCGTTCGCCTTACGGCTGTCCGAGGCTTCCACTGGCACTGCGGCGCTGGCCGATGCGGCCACGCGCGCGGAGAAGGCATTTCTGGAGGCGTTGTTCGACGACCTGAATGCCCCGGAGGCATTGGCCGCGCTGTTCACGTTCATCAGCGAAGCCAATAAGGAACTCGACGAGCAGGGCAGTGACCTGCCGGCGCTCGAACGGGCCCGGGCCGCCTTCCGGCTCATGGACAGCGTCCTCGACCTTGTGCCGGAGCAGGACGTGGACGCC
>CAITQY010000668.1 GCA_903894655.1 uncultured Gemmatimonadota bacterium | reverse complement strand
GCTGAAGCGGCTCCGGGAGTCCAGGGGCCGCGGCCCATGCTACAGAGCCCGGGCCGCGTTCAGGAAAAGCGCCGGCGGCAGCCGGCACAGCTAACCGGCCTTGCCGGCGCTCAGGGCTGCCGCCCGGTGCGGGTCGCGCAGCGCTCAGGCAAACCAGCCTTTTTCGGCGATGCGGCCGTCGCCCATGTCATAGCGGCCTGAGGGCTTGAGGCCCTGCAGTTTGTTGACGTGCGCGTCCAGATAGTCCTGCACCGCGAAGCACACCATGCCGGAGTTTTGGCTGACCAGTTCCTGGCACCTGGCATACATGGCGGAACGCTTGGCCTGGTCGAGCTCGACGCGGGCACCCTCCAGCAGCTTGTCGAACTCGGCGTTCACGAAGTGGGTGTCGTTCCAGGGGTTCTTCAGGCCACCGCCGAAGGTGCTGGTCAGCTGGTTGTCGATGGTCGGACGGTTGCCCCAGTACACCGCGCAGAACGGCACCTTGAGCCAGACATTGTCCCAGTAGCCGTCGCCGGAGACGCGCTTGAGGTCGACCTTAATGCCGGCCTTGGCAGCCGATTCCTGGAACACCTGACCGGAGTCGGTGGCGCCGGAGAAGGCGCCTTCGGAGACCTGCAACTCGATCGCCGATGACACGTTGGCCTTCTTGAAGTGGAACTTGGCCTTATCCGGGTCGTAGGCGGTCTGTTTTTGCTTGGGGTCGTAGTACTTCATGCGCGGGCCGACGGTGTGGTCGTTGCCCACGGTGGCGTAGCTGGAGAACACGTTCTGCACGATCTTCTTGCGGTCGATGCCGTACTTCAGGGCCAGCATCAGGTCCTTGTTGGTGTACGGATCCTTGTCGGAATGCGACACGAACGCGAACCGGTTGCCCGCGCCGGGCGTGCGCGAAATCTTCAACTTGTTGTTCTTGGCCAACAACGCGGCGGTCTTGGGGTCGACCCGGTTGATCGCGTCCACCTGGCCCGTGACGAGCGCCTGAGTGCGTGCGGCGGCGTCGCCGATGTAACGCAGTTCGACACGTTCGAAATTGCCGCGGTTGGGCTTCCAGTAGTTGCCGGCCTTGCTTTTGAACACCGCGCGAACGCCAGGCTGGAACTCTTCGAGCGTGAACGCGCCGGTGCCGTCGGGCTTGGCGAAATCGGTGTAGCCGTTGGGAACCACAATGATGTGGTAATCGCTCAGGTTGTAGGGCAGGTCGACATTGCCCTTGCTCATGGTGATCTGGATCTGCGTTGCCGACAGCTTCTTGATGTCGGAGATGTCCGCCATCAGCGCTTTGGCGGGCGATTTCGTCTCGCCGCGGTGCAGGTTGATCGAGTAGATGACGTCGTCGGCGTCCAGCGTCTTGCCGGAGGTGAAAGTGATGCCCTTGCGGATGTCGAAAGTCCAGTCGGTAGCGCCGGGCTTGACGGCCCACTTTTCGAACAGTTCGCCGGTGGCGTTGCCGTTGTCGGCCACTTCCACCAGGTTGTTCCAGAGCATCAGGCTCATGGCGATCGGGATCGAGTCTGCGTAGGTGCGTGGATCGAGGCTGTCGGACGGGGAGCCGCCTTCCATGCCCAGGCGCAGCGTGCCGCCCTTCTTGGGCGTGCCTTGTGCCATCGCAGGCATGGCTCCAAAGGTTGCCGACAGACCCAGCGCAGTCGCACCGGTGATGATTTGACGACGGTCGAGGATGATTCCCGATTCCGTGGTGTTTTCGTTCATTGCCATGTGTAAGTTCTCCAATCAAGACGAATAACAGTTCCCCGATCGCCGCCATCGGTGGTGATGGACAATTTCGGGCAGCCCGAGGGCAACCAGCTTTGCACTCTGGAATGATGGTACCGCAGCACCCCACGGGCCAGGCATCCAGACAATCCCTTAGTCACAAGGCTGTTGCTTTATCGGCACATCAATTACTTGCATTGATACAGACGCCGAAAACAGCCGTCGGGTCGCAATGTTGCATGGCGTGGTCGCAATTGGGCAGGCAACATTCGAAACCGTCTCACCGTGTGCGTTCGTCCTTGGGGCTTTGCCCGAAACGCACCCGGTAGGTGCGCGAAAAACTCGATGGCGAGGCAAAACCGCAGGCCACGCCGACCGCCAGGATGCCCATGCCGGTCTGGCGCAGCAGCTCGCGTGCGCGGTCAAGTCGCACACCAACGTAGAAGCGCGCCGGCGTCTGGCGCAAATGGGTGGCGAACAGCCGCTCCATCTGGCGGCGCGTGACCGAAATTGCTGCGGCAAGGTCGTCCGCCGTCAGTGGGTCCTCGATGTGCTCCTGCATCAATTTGACAACCTGAATCGCCTTGCGGTTGTGCAGGCCGTAGCGGGCGGCGATTTCCATGCGCTGGTGGTCGGACTGGCTGCGGATTCGGCCCAGCACGAACTGCTCCGACACCCGGGTGGCGAGTTCACGGCCGTGCCTCGCCGTGATCAGGGCCAGCATCATGTCGATGGCG
>CAITQY010000667.1 GCA_903894655.1 uncultured Gemmatimonadota bacterium | reverse complement strand
GTCGTCGTTCTGAACCTCTGCGAGGCCATCCATGCCGTTTTTCTCATATCCCGCTCCCGCCGATTGGCTCCTGCCGATCATCAAGTTCCCGTTGATGCTCATCTCGGCGATCTTCAGCGGGATCATCGCGATCGGCCCGATCGGCCAGGTGGCCGTGGTCGCGATCATCATCGCGCTGTTCGCCAAGAACATCATGGGTCCGGCTCGCCCGTAACGGCAGCAACAATCGATGAGAACGGCCCGCCCCGACATCGTCGAGGCGGGCCGTGTGTTTTGGTGCCCGCGTACGCGGTGAACAACATTTAATTGAAATACGAAGGCTTTCAGGTCGGGAAGACTCACCCCGTAGCGTCGCATGTCCCCACTTTAAAGGCTACGGCCTTTCTCCGCAGGGCCATCGTGCACCCCTCAAAGCTGAGTTTGCCATGAATCCAAAGAAGACTGCGCTCATTCTCGTTGGCTTTCAGAACGACTACTTCGCGCAAAACGGCATTCTCCGTGGCGTCGTCGAAGAGCCGAATCGCGTTGATACGGTGCTGGCCAATGCCCTGCAGTTTGTCGAGGCGATGAAGGACACCGAGATGACCGTCATCTCCACGCCGATCGTGCTCGAACCCGACTACCGCGCGATGGCCAGCCCGGTCGGCATTCTCTACGCGATGAAGACGTCCGGCGCGTTCAAGGCGGGCACCGCTGGTGCGGACACGATCCCTGAGCTGCTCGCGTTCGGCGACCGTGTCCAGTATGTGACCGGAAAGGTGGGCTTCAATGCCTTTTCGAACACCTCGCTCGAAGAGACGCTGCGCGAGCGCGGGATCGAGAACGTGCTCGTGTGTGGCATGGTGACATCGCTCTGCATCGACTCCACCGGGCGCGCGGCCTACGAGCGCGGCTACAGTGTCACGGTGGTGTCCGACTGTTCGTCGTCGCGCACGCCGGCCGAGCAGGACTTCTTCTGCAGCAGCGTGTTCCCGTTGTATGCCGGCGTGGCAACCAGCACGGAACTCGTGCAGGCCATGCAGGGCGTCTCGGCCTGATCTGACGGTTGATGATTTCCCCACGCGTCGATGGCGATCCGCTGCTCACGACCGATCTGCATGTCGAGGCCACGTATCGACTGACCGAGGCGCTGGTCGAGTCGGAAGCCCGCATGCGGCGTCGCGTCGAGCTGCTGACCGAAATCGTGTTCGAGACCGATGCGGCGGGTGGCATCGTGTTTCTGAACGGCGCGTGGGCGAAGGTGATGCTGCAGGCGGTCGGCGAGTGTCTGCAGCATCGACTGGTGGAGTTCGTGCACCCGGACGACGTACCCACCGTGTTGCAGCTCTTCGCGGCGGCGACGACGGCCGGCACGGCGGAGCCCGATCGGCCGCTGGTGCGGATGGGTCGTGCTGACGGGGGGGAGCTGTGGATGGAACTCTCGGTGTCCCCGTTGCCTGGCGGCGGCGCCGTCGGCGTGCTCCACGACGTCACGCGGCAGAAGCGTGTGCAGGACGAGCTCGCCAAGGTGTCGTTGGTGGCCAGCTTCACCGAAAACTTGGTAATCATCACCGACGCCGAGGGGCGCACGGAGTGGGTGAACCGGGCATTTGTTGAGCGCACCGGTTACGCGCTCGAGGATATCGTCGGCCAGCGGCCGGGGCGCCTGCTGCAGGGCGCCGAGTCGGATCCGGACGTGGTGCGCAATATCAGCGCGGCGCTGCGTGGCGGGCGGTCGATCAGGACCGAGCTCACGAACTATACGAAGTCCGGCGAGCCGTATTGGGTGCAGTTGCAGATCACCCCGATCCGCAATGCCGCCGGGGAGATCGAGCAGTACGTCTCGGTGCAGAGCGATGCCTCCGACCGTCGTCGGGCCGAGCTGGAGATCCGTGCGCTGAATACCGGGCTGGAGAAGCGCGTGCAGAAACGTGCGTTGCAGCTCGCCCAGTTCAAGTCGGCGCTGGACCGTCACGGGCTCGTGGTGATCAGCGATGCGCACGGTGTGATCACGTACGTGAACGACCACGTGTGCGAGATCTCGGGCTTCACGCGGGAAGAGCTCATCGGGTGTACGCACCGCCTGCTGAACTCCGGGCATCATCCGACCTCGTTTTTTGACGAGCTCTGGGCGACGATCCGGGCGGGGCAGGTGTGGCGTGGGGAGATCTGCAATCGGACGCGGCACGGCGCGCCGCTGTGGGTGGACACGACGATCGTGCCATTCCTGAACGAAGCCGGCGTCCCCGACCAATTCATCAGCATCCAGACCGACGTGACCGAGCGCCGGATCGCCGAAGAGCGCGTCACGCAGCTGTACCACGAGGTCGAGGCGAGTGGTGTGCAGCTTCGTGCGGCGAACAGCGAGTTGGAATCGTTCGCCTATTCGGTGTCGCATGATCTACGCGCGCCGTTGCGCCACATCCACGGCTATCTCGATATGCTGCGTCGCGCCACAGCGGGGCAGCTGTCCGAAAAAGCCGAGCGGTACGTGCAGACGGCGGCCAACGCGAGCGTCCAGATGGGGCGGCTCATCGACGACCTGCTGGCGTTCTCACGCATGGGGCAGGCAGAGATGCACCTAGAGCGCGTGGACCTCGACGGATTGGTGCGCGAGGTCGTCGTGGGGCTCACGGCCGATGGCGGTGGGCCGGTGCAGTGGGAGATCGCGCCCCTGCCCAGCGTGGCGGGTGATGCCGCGATGCTCCGACAGGTACTGGTGAACCTGATCGGCAATGCGCTGAAGTACTCGGGCAAGCGCGACGTACAACGGGTGGCGATCGGGCCCGCCGGCGTGGAAGACGGACGCATGGTGTTTGCCGTGCGCGATAACGGTGCCGGATTCGACATGGCGTATGTCGACAAGCTGTTCGGCGTCTTTCAGCGACTGCACCACGAGAACGAATTCGAGGGCACTGGTATCGGCCTCGCCATCGTGCGTCGGATTCTCCAGCGTCATGGCGGTCGGATCTGGGCGGAATCGGCCCCCGATCACGGGGCCACGTTCTACTTCACCCTCGCGCTCGCCGGGAGCTGACGCATGTCAAACGTGACGGCGTCGGTCCGCCCGATCCTGCTCGTGGAGGACAACGAGCGGGACGCGGAGTTGCTGCTCGATGCACTCGCCGGCGACCTCGACGTCGAGCGTATCGTGCACGTGCGAGATGGTGTCGAGGCCTTGGCGTTTCTGCGCCGCGAGGGGGCATTCGCGGCGCGCGTGGGTCCGCAGCCGGCGCTGATCCTGCTCGACCTCAAGATGCCGCGCATGACGGGCATGGAGTTGCTGGCCATCGTCAAAGCCGACGAGACGCTACAGCAGATCCCGGTCGTGCTCATGTCGTCGTCGCGGCAGGAGCAGGATCTCGCCGCGGCGTACCGCCTCGGCGTGAATGCGTACGTGCGGAAGCCGCTGGAGTTCAACGAATTCATCGGGGCGGTGCGTCACGTCGTCGTGTTCTGGGCATCGCTGAATCTTCTTCCGAACACGGACCCCGAATGACTCTCGCGACGACGCCGCCGAGGACCCTCCGGCTCCTCCACCTCGAGGACAGTGCGCGTGATGGGCGGTACATCGAGGACCTGCTGCTGGAAGAGGGACTCTGCTGCGCGATCACGCAGGTGGCCCGCCGCGCGCCGTTCGAGGCGGCGCTACGCACGCAGCAGTTCGACGTGGTCATTTGTGATTACTCGCTCCCCGATCTCGATGGCCTGAGCGCCGTGCGTCTCGTGCGTGCGCTCGCCGCCGATACGCCGGTGATCATCGTCTCGGGGTCGATCGATGCGCCGTCGGCCGTGCAGTGCCTTCGGGAAGGCGCCACCGACCTCCTGCTGAAGGACCGGCTCGAGCGGCTGCCCTCGGCCGTCAGTCGCGCCTTGGATGAACGCGAACGGCGCGTCCGGCTGCGCGAAGTCGAGGAGCGCTTTCAGCAACTCGCTGCCCAGAGCCCGACAGGGTTCTGGTTCATCGCGGCCGACGCCTCGCGCGTGGAATACGTCAGTCATGCGGTGGCGGCGCTCTGGGGAGAGAGCGCGTCGGTACTGACGCGCGAGGCCGACGCCTTCCTCGCCCGCGTGCACGACGATGACCGCGCGCGGGTTACCGCGGCCTGGGAGCACTGGGTGGGTGGCGATGCCCCGTCGTTCGACGAGGAGCTGCGTGTGCGGTGGCCGGGCGACGAACCGCGTTGGCTGCATCACTCGGGGACGCGGCTGACCGACGGGGCCGGTCGGGTGACCCAACTGTGCTGTATCACGCAGGACATCACCGAGCGCAAGGCGATGGAGGCGCGCATGCAGCATACGCAGCGTCTCGAGGCGGTGGGGCGGCTGGCCGGCGGTATCGCGCACGATTTCAACACGCTCCTGACGGTCATCACCGCGACGTCCGAGTTGGCCCTCGCGCGCATCGAACCCGAAGATCCGCTCATCGCCGATCTGTCGGAAATCCGCTCGGCTGGCGAGCGCGGTGCGGGCCTCGTCGCCCAGCTGATCGCGTTCAGTCGCCAGCAGATCATGCGGCCGCGCGTCCTCGACCCCGTGGAGCTGCTGCGGAATCTGGAGCGGCTGCTGCTCCGGCTGATTGGCGCACACATCCGCTTCACGCTGCAGCTGCCCACCGTTCCTGTCTTCATCCGGGTCGATCCGGGGCAGCTCGAGCAGGTCCTGCTCAATCTCGTCGTGAATGCGCGCGATGCTATGCGGGCCGGCGGCGAGCTCTCCCTTTCGCTCGATGTCGTCAAGCCCGATGCGGACCTGGCCGAGAAGTTCGGTGGCCCCACGGCGTCGTGCGTCCAGATCACCGTGAGCGATTCCGGGGTCGGCATTCCACCGGAGGTCCAGCGCCGGATCTTCGAGCCGTTCTTCACCACCAAGGTGACGGAGGGGGGAACCGGGCTCGGCCTGTCCACCGTGCACGGCATCGTCGAGCAGTCCGGCGGGAGCGTCCGGATGCAGAGCACGGTCGGTGTCGGCACGACCTTCCGCATTCTGCTGCCGCAGGTGCAAGACGAGTCGCAGCGCCCCACCATGTCCGAGGTGCCCGCCCCACCGCTGCTGCGCGGCGGCGCGGCGGTCGTGCTCGTGGTCGATGACGATCAGGCGCTACGCTACCTCGTGAAGCGGACGCTCAGCTCGGTTGGCTACACCGTATTGATCGCCGAGAACGGCCCCACCGCCCTGCGGCTCATGGAGGATCTTGGCGGTGACGTCGACCTGCTGCTCACGGACATCGTGATGCCCGAGATGTCGGGCCACCAACTCGCGGAGCGGGGCCGACGCCTCAATCCGAGCCTGCGCGTGCTGTTTATGTCGGGGTATACCGAGGATGAGGTGTCACGCCGATCCCTGCTCGACAACGTGGACGCGTTCGTCCCGAAACCGTTCACCGTGACGTCGCTGACCCGTGGCGTCGCGCGCGCGCTCGGCCGCGAGGACTGACCAGCGGAGGCTGATTCCGGAGGCTGATTCCGGAGGCTGATTCCGGAGGCTACCGGCCCCCCGTTTCGCGAGGTGGCCCGGCGGCGTCTTCGCGTGGCACGCGCCAGGGTGCCGCGCACGACCTCGCCAGTGCCGTCATTGCACACGACGAGAACATCGTCTTGCCCGCTGATGCGAACAACGCGCACTACGAAAGGGAAAGGGTGATCGTCATCGGCAAGACGGTGACCGATGTGTCCGTGGCGGACGCGAAGCCGTACGTGTTCGGCATCACCGTGGGCAACCTGGAGGGCGTGGCATCCTGCGGCATCGGGTGACGCAGCTGGCGAAGCGATAGGCCGGATTGCGCGCCGGACCGTCGATACAGGGACCGATGTGGGGACGACGGGGCTGATCCGTGACGAATTCAGATCAAAACGTTGACAACGGAATGTCTGGGCCCGAATCTAGACCCGAGTCCGCTCTTACGACCCACGCGGGGCGTCCCATTCGGTACGTCCTCGTGCTGTTACTGAACGTCGCCTGCCTCCTTCCCCGCAGCGTGACGTGCTCCACCCCCTCACCCGCATAGAGGTCCTGATGCGCTTCCGCCGATATGTTGGCGGCCAAGCTTTCGCGGCGCTTGTCGCCGCGATGGCTGTTGCCAGCACGCTGATGCCCACCCGCACCGAGGCGCAAGGCGCACTCGGGACGGTCCGTGGTACGGTTACGAACAGTGGTACGGGCGCGCCGTTGGCGAACGTGCAGATCGCGATCCCCGGCACGATGCTGGGCGCGATCACGAACGCGAGCGGTTTGTTCACCATCGCCTCCGTCCCCGCCGGAGCTCAGATCGCGCGCGCGCGACTGATCGGCTACCAGCCGGTCGATAAGCCCATCGTGGTCACGGCCGGTGCCACCACGACCGTGACCTTCGCCCTCACGGTGAGTGCGCTGTCCCTCGACGAAGTGGTCATCACCGGTACCGGCGGTTCGGCGCGTAAGCGCGAAGTCGGCAACTCCATCGCCCAGGTCAAGGTGGCGGACCTTCCGGAAGTCCCCACGAATCTCTCGAACATGCTCTCGGGGCGCCTCGCTGGCGTCACGGTTGGCGGCGGTGTCGGCAATGCCGGCAGCGGCTCGGCCATCCGGTTGCGCGGCACGACCAGCGTGTCGCTCACGAATCAGCCGCTGATCTTCATCGACGGCGTACGTACCCGCAGCGACGAATATCCGCGCAACGGCATCTTCACCGGCACCACCCAGCGTGGCGCCAACTCGAATTCCAGCCCGCTCAACGACATCAACCCCGACGATATCGATCGGATCGAAATCGTGAAGGGTGCGGCGGCGGCCACGCTGTACGGCACTGATGCCGCGGCCGGCGTGATCCAGATCTTCACGAAGCGTGGAGCGGGTGGCGCGGCCAAGTGGCAGGTCCGCTTCAACGGCGGCGTCAGCAGCCTGCAGAAGTTCGGCACCGACTCCGTGCCCCTGCTGTTCATGGATCCGTTCCTCCGGAATAGCGAAGGCTCCGGCTTTATCCCGGGACTCGACAACTACGCCGCGCGCTACGGTACGGCGGTGCAGGTGTCGGGCGGTACCGGCGACAATCTCAAGTATCTGCTCTCCACGAACGTCGAAAACGTGGATGGCGTGCTGCCCAACGACAAGGACCGTAAGTATCAGGTGCGGGCCAATCTCGACTTCCAGCCCATGAAGAAGCTGGCGATGAACTGGAGCAGCGCGTACACGAACAACCTGATCGATCAGACGCCAGCCGGTAACAACGCGCAGGGCCTCACCCTCAACGCCTTCCGTCGCGACCGTAACTATTTCGGTAACGAGACACCGGACACGATCCGCAAGGTGCTGGGGCAGAAGCTGGCGTCGAACATCGATCGCCTCATCATGGGTATGACGGGCACGTGGACGCCGTTCACGCGCTTCTCCAGCCGTCTCACGTTGGGCTTCGACCGTGCGGCGCTGGAAAACCGCAACGTGCGCCCCTTCGGCTTCCCGGCCGCGCCCCTCGGCGTGATCCAGAACCAGCGGTGGGCCAACACGACGCTCAGCACCGACTGGGTGAACAACTACGAGTTCAATCTTGGCAGTGATCTCAAGGTCACCGCCTCGGCCGGTACGCAGTACGTCAACTCGCTCGTCGGCGACGTGGTCGCGCTCGCCGAGAACTTCGCGACACCGTCCGATCCGACCGTCGCCAGTGGCGCGATCAAGAACGCCGATGAAAATCGTCAGCGTGTCATTACCGGCGGCGCCTTCGGTACGGTCCTCATGGGATTCAAGGACCGCTACTTCGTCACGTTCGGTGGCCGAATGGACGGCAATAGTGCATTCGGCTCCGACTTCGGCTTCCAGTTCTATCCGAAGGTCAACGGTTCCTGGGTGCTCTCCGACGAGTCATTCTGGAAGGAGAAGTACGGTACGCTCAAGCTGCGCGGCGCCTTCGGTTCGGCCGGCCGCGCGCCGGGCGCCTTTGCCGCCGTGCGCACGTACAATCAGGTCGGTTGGGGCACCGCCACCGCCGTGCGCCCAAGCAATCTTGGCAACGCCAATCTCGGTCCCGAGCGCACCACGGAACTCGAGCTCGGCTTCGACCAGACGCTGTTCAGT
>CAITQY010000666.1 GCA_903894655.1 uncultured Gemmatimonadota bacterium | reverse complement strand
GTCCGCCGGATCTCCATCAACAGATTCTGCAGGTCCGCCGGGCTGATACCCGGGATTTGACCCGCCTGAGCCAGCGTGGCCGGCCGAATGCGCGTCAGTGTCTGGCGCGCCTCGATCGAGATGGTCAGCATCGCCTCGTAGTTCAACGACGCGTGCAGCGACACCGACCCCTGGGCCTTGAGGCGATTGGCGCGATTCCGCTCCTTGTCGAAGTAGCGCTCGTATTTGATCTCGAGCTCCGCCCCGACCACCGCGTCCACCGGTAGGGTGTCGCCCACGCCGGCAGCGCTGAAGAGGGCGCGCAGCGACACGTCCTGACGACGCGTGAGCTCGATCGCGCGCACTGCGTGCAGCAAAGGCGCCGAGCCCACGGCCAGCAAGAGCGGGTCGGCCACCGCGGGCGTCATGCTCGTGCGCTCCGCCAATGCGTACGCCTCACGCACCGCGCCCAATCGAATGCCCATCTGTGCTTGCTCGTCGGGCGCCAAGAGCCCCAACCCGTCGGCGATCTCGCCCAGACGCGCCAGTGCGTTGTCCTGCCGTACAGTGAGACGGAACTCGCTGCGGGACGTGAACAGGCGATACGGCTCGTCAACGCCACGCGTGACCAAATCGTCGATCAGAACGCCGATGTAGCTCGTCTCGCGACCGAGGATCACCGGCTCGCGCTCCTGCACCCAGCGGGCGGCGTTCAGGCCGGCGATCACGCCCTGTCCAGCGGCTTCCTCGTAGCCCGTCGTGCCATTCACCTGGCCGGCGAAATACAGACCGTGCACCGCGCGTGATGCGAGCGTGGACGACAGCTGCGTGGGCGGATAGTAGTCGTACTCGATTGCGTAGCCGGCGCGCGTCATGCGCACGTCTTCGAGACCGCGCACACTGCGCATGACGGCCAGTTGCACCGGCGCCGGTAATGACGTCGACAAGCCATTCACATACAACTCGCTCGTGTCGTGTCCTTCCGGCTCGAGGAAGAGTTGATGCTGCGCCTTGTCGGGAAACTTCACGACCTTGTCTTCGACACTCGGGCAATAGCGCGGACCGCGCGACGCGATCGCACCACCATACATCGCCGACTCGGCGAGATGCTCGGCGATGATCGACGTCCCCGCTTCGTCGAGCATCGTGAGCCAGCAGGGCATCTGGGCCGGATGACGCGTGCGTACGGCACCGTCCACGACATGAGCACGGGGCGTGCGCCAGAAGTGCGACCACGAATAGTCGAACTGCTCGATCTCGCTGTGCTGCAGCTCGAGATCGCTGGTGCGCACACTGCGTCCATCAATGCGCGGCGGCGTACCGGTCTTGAAGCGTTCCGTGGTGAGGCCGAGCGCGTCGAGCTGCTCGCCGAGCAACACGGACGACGCTTCACCGGCGCGACCGCCGCTGATCTGGGTGCCGGTGCCGATGTGCATCTTGCCGCGCCCGAACGTGCCGGTGGTGAGCACGACAGCGCGCGCGCCGAAGCGACGGCCTTCCATCGTTTCCACGCCGGACACCCGCAAGCCACTCGCGTCGAACAACAGGCGCGCCACCATCCCCTGAATGGTGACGAGGTTGGGCTGCGCTTCAAGTAGCTGTCGCACGGCGCGTCGATACAGGCCGCGATCGCACTGCGCCCGTGGTGCCCACACGGCCGGCCCTTTGCCGCGGTTGAGCATGCGGAACTGCACCGACGCCATGTCGGTGGCGCGTGCCATGATGCCGCCCAGCGCATCGACTTCACGCACCACGGTGCCTTTCGCAATGCCACCGATGGCCGGGTTGCATGACAGCTGCCCGATCTGTTCGAGTGCACCGGTGATCAGCGCCACCGAAGCGCCGGAGCGGGCCGCCGCCACGGCGGCCTCAGTGCCCGCGTGGCCAGCGCCGATCACGACCACGTCGAACGACGCCTCGACGGCGGCACTGTCGATGGTGTGGACACGGGCGGACTTCGCCGACGAGGAGTCGTGCGATGGCGTGGACAGGGGCACGGTCATGTCGCTCAAACTAGAGGTCGTGGCAAGCCGGTTCCGAGGATGGCGCTCACGTCAGTTCCCACACGGTAGCTCCCGCTGCTATATCCACAAAACGTTGTACCACCCTCACCCGCCGACCACGACCGCCGATGCCGCTGATCCTCCCGAACACCGCGCCGACCCTGCTGATCCGGAAGTCGGCGTTCGAACGCGTCGAGATGACCCGGGCGCAGGTCGATGAAGCACTGGGCCTGACGCCCGATGAATTCCGGATCGAGGGGGCGCTCATCGCCATCGGACCGCTGGTCGGTGAGGACACGCTCGGCGACTTGATCGAGCGCCTCGAGGCGGCCGGGCTCGTGTATTACGACGATTTCTTCGAGTTGAGCGGAAACTGGCCGGAATGGCTCCGGCTCTTCGCCATGGACGCGTCCGTCTGATTCACCAATTTTCGGTGTCGTTCGGCTGACAGCCACACGTCGCTGCGCCGGAGCACCCCTTCCCAACCGCAGCCGATGCACCAGCTGCGGCGGAAGCGCTCACCCAGCACGCGCCACCAGCCGACGCGCTCGACGGCCAGCGTTTCGCTATCGCACATCAGGCAGGTGTCCCCTTCGGGGATCATCATCACGAACGCCTTGGTGACCAGCCAGAAAATGGCCACGCGCATCGACACGATGACGGCGATGAAGATCGCTGCGTCGGTCCAGCTCCAGCGTCCTGGCATCAGATGACCTTATCGGGGGGCACGTCGGTTTACCGCGAGGAATCTATCGGGGCGTTCGGACGAACTGCTGCATGCGGGCCCCGAGAAACTCCGCGGCCCGCCATTCGCCGTAATACCAGGGATTCCACGGGCGCCGGCCGGCGGTGAAGCCCACGTGTCCCCCGCGTGCGGGAAATTCCACCACCACCTGAGCGTTCTCGCGTACGGCGCGTCGCACTTCGTCCAGCACGTCCGCCGGCAGGAACGGGTCGTCGACCGCGTTCAGCAGGAGCGTCGGGAGCCGGATACGTGCCAGATAGGGCAGGGAGCTGGCGCGGGCGTAGTAGTCGGCCGCGTCCCGAAAGCCGTGCAGCGGCGCCGTGAAGGCATCGTCGAATTCCCAGAGGGTGCGGGCGTGCTGGACACGGCGCAGCGGGGCCAGCTGTGGAAATTGATCGATCTTGGCGAGCGCCTTCGGGATGAGCGACTTGAGAAAGAACTTCTCATAAATCGCGCCGAACCCCCGGCCGATATGCCGGGAGGCCCGGGCCAGGTCGAAGGGGACCGACATCGCTACCGCTCCCACGACCTGCTTGGGAAGTACGTCGCCGTATTCGCCGAGGAGCTTGCACAGGACATTGCCACCCAGCGAGACGCCCATGAGGCCGAGGGGTGCGTCGGGGAATTCGCGGGCCAACTGCTGGACGATCCAGAGCGGGTCGGAGGTCTCGCCGGAGTGATAGCTGCGGGGGAGCCGATTGGCCTCGGTGCCGCAGCTCCGGAACAGGAGCAGGTCGGCCGCCCACCCGCGCTGGCCGGCCTCGCGGAACATCGCCCGGGCGTAATGGGAGTGCATGCCCCCTTCCAGTCCGTGGAATAACAGCAGGCGGGGAGCCGCCGCGCCCTCCGGACTGTCCAAACGTGCGACCTCGAGAAAGTCGCCATCGGGGGTGTCCCAGCGTTCCAGGCGCATGGCCGGGGCGGGTTCGCGGCGACCAAGCCGACCCCAGAGCGTGGCGCTGTGCGGATCCGGAAGCCACCAAGCTGGCCGATAGGGGCGCGATGAAGCGAACATGGAGACAATATGTAGAGTGTTCGGCACGGTTCGTTTCCCTGTCACCCCCCCACGTGATCTCGCGCCTCCTCAGGAACCTGACTTTTCAGGTGCTCGTCGCGGTCTCGCTCGGCATTCTGCTGGGCGTCGTAGCCCCTGACACCGCCAAGTCGCTCAAGCCGCTCGGCGACACGTTCATCAATCTCGTGAAGATGGTGATCACGCCGATCATCTTCCTCACCATCGTGCACGGCATCGCGAGTATGGCAGATCTGCGCAAGCTCGGGCGTGTGGGCGGCAAGGCGCTGCTGTATTTCGAGTTGGTCTCCACGCTCGCGTTGGCGATCGGCCTCGTCATTGTCAATGTGACGAAGCCCGGCGCGGGTCTCGATATCTCGAAGATGGCGATGGGCGACGTGAGCAAGTACACGTCGGCGGGGGCACAACAGAGTACGCTCGAGTTCATGCTTCATATCGTACCCAGCAACGTCGTCGCGGCGTTTGCCAGCGGTGAGTTGCTGCCCGTGGTGTTCTTTTCCGTGCTCTTTGGTATCGCCCTCACGGCGGTCGGCGATGCGGGGCGTGATATCGCCGATCTGCTCGTGCGCTTTCAGGCGGTGTTCTTCAAGATCGTCGGCATGGTGATGGTGATCGCGCCGATCGGTGCCTTCGGCGCGATGGCGTATACGGTGGGCGCGTTCGGCCTCAAGACGCTCGTTCCACTCGCGCGTCTGATGCTCGATGTGTACCTCACCATGGCCGTCTTCGTGTTCGTGGTGCTTGGCTTGATCTGCC
>CAITQY010000665.1 GCA_903894655.1 uncultured Gemmatimonadota bacterium | reverse complement strand
TCCTCTGCGTACTCTGCGTGAACTTTTTACCGGGCTCACAGGCTCACTCGACCCTCGATGCAAGCTCTCCCGCCGGCACGGCCATCACGGCTGGATCAACGACTCTGACCCCTTGATCACCTTGATCAACGATCGAACGCGGCATGCGCGCGGCGCCGAGCCGGCGACTGCCTATCTTGGCGACGTAGGCTGGTGGTTCGTGCTTCGGCGAGATCGCTGAACGGATCACGCAGAGATGCAGAGGTCGCAGGGTACGCCGAGAGATGCAATTTTGTGCTCTGCGACCTCTGCTCCTCTGCGTTCTCTGCGTGAACGTTTCAACGGGCTAGCAGGCTCACTCCACCCTCGCCGCAAGCTCTCCCGCCGGCACGGTCATCACGGCTACGAGCATGTCGGCGGTGACGTTCAGCAGCGTCTTGAACATGTCGGGCAGCGTATCGAGCGCTATCATGATGCCGATGCCTTCCACCGGCAGTCCGATGCTGGTGTACAACGGCACCTGCAACAGCATGCCGCCACTGGGGATGCCGGGGGTGCTGAAGTTGAGCACCACACTGCTCGCGGCCACCAGGGCGATACTCGAGAAGGGCAGCTCGATACCGTACAGCTTGGCGACGAACAGCGCGCCCACCACCCAGTAAATGGCGCTCGTGAGCTTGAATACCGACGCGCACAGCGGCAGCACGAAGCCGGTGGCGGTGGCCGGCAGGTGCAGCACATCGGTCGCGCCTTTCACCATGGCGGGGAGCGAGGCCAGTGAACTGCGGGTGCCCATGCCCACCACCTGCGACGGGATCAGCGCGCGCGCGAAGTCGCGCAGCGGCACTCGACGCGTGACGCCCATGACGCCATACAGCGCGGCGGTGGCGATGAGATGCAGGACGATCAGCACCATGATGTAGAAGCCGATCGCGCTGAGCGCCGAGGTGCCGAGCTTTTGCCCGAGCACGGTGGCGAGCGCCAGAATACCGATCGGGGCGATGGCCAGCATCCAGCGCACCACGACCAGCATGGTATCAGCCATCCCGCGGAAGAACGCCAGCTGGGCCGCGCGCGGGCCGGCGGCCACCTGCCCTAGGGCAAAGGCATACAGCAGGGTGAACAACACCACGGGCAGTAACGTGCCGTCGGCGGCGGCCTTGATGGGATTGAGGGGGATGAGCCCCAGAATCCACGTGCGCAGGGAGAGCGCGTCGGCGGGGGGGATGTCGATCGACGCGGTGGCGCGCAGCCGCGCCGTGGCCTCGGGGTCGAGCACCAGCGTATCAAACCACGGTGGCGACACGACCGCGGAGAAGATGGCGCAGGCGATCGCCAGTCCCAGCATCCACGCGAAGGCTTTGGCACCCACGCGACCCGTCATACTGGTATCACCGCCGCCCGCGACGCCAACGATCAGGAGCGGTACGACCAGCGGAATGACGGTCATGCGCACGGCGCTGATCCACGCGGTGCCGACGACGTCGAGGACGCCGATCAGGCCGCGCGTGAACGCGGAAGGCGAGGCGTCGTGCGAGAGCCACATACCCAGCGCGAGGCCAAGCAGGAGACCGAGCGTGACCTGAACGGCCTGCGATCTGAGCGGATTGCGGCGGGGCGTGCTGGCTGAATCTGGTGCGGTGGACATGCGCGCGAACCTACTTCAGCACGCACGACTCCGCGAGCGGGGCACCCTTAAAATCCGAAGCCGGCCGACCAGGTGACCACCTTCTTGCCATGCGACGAGGCACCGGCGGCGTCACCGAGGCGCACGTAGTAGCCGATCTCGCCGCCGAGCACGAGCAACGGCCACAGATGCACGGCCCCGCCCACGTAGGTGCGACGCGCCGTGGCGTTGAGGGGATCGCCGAAGGTGCGGATGATGCCACCGGTAATGGCGCTGCCGGTGCCCAACGATCCATACGACTTGGCGAGTCCGATCGACGCGCCGGCGCCACCGATCCCGATCTTCGCGACGGCGAGCGCGCAGAGGTCGATCCGATCGCCCTCGTACACCATGCCCCCGCCGTACGAGAGCGCCCACTTGAGCGGCGCGCCATAGGTGATGCCACCCATGCACTGACCAACGCGCCAGCGCATTTCGGGCGTGTTGGGCGCAGCCGAAGCCGTCGCTCCGGCGGGCGTGGGCGTCACCTGCGCCTGCGCGACTCGCGCCGAGAGGGCCGACGCGCTCGTGCAGACCGCAAACGCCATCGCCGAAGCGACCCTGCGCAGGTGATGCATCAGAACTTCATCCCACCAGCTTCGGCAAATTCACGCATCGCTTTCTCCTGTGCTTCGGTCAGCGTTTCGGGAACGGTGATGGTGACCTCGACCAGCAGGTCACCTTTCTTGCCGTCCTTTTCGATTCCCTGCCCAGTGATCTTGAAGCGCTTGCCCGCCGACGTGCCGGCGGGGATGCGAATCGCGACCTTTTTTTCGTCGAGCGTCTTCACGCTGATGCGCGAGCCGAGCGTGGCCTGCGCGACGTTGATCGGCACCGTGGCGACCACGTCGAGTCCTTCGCGCTTGTAGAAGCGATCCGGGGTCACGGTGAAGGTGATCACGAGATCGCCCGCCTGACCGCCGGCGGCGCCTTTGCCACCCTGCCCTTTCAGCCGCACTTTGGCGCCCGTCTCGGCACCGGAGGGCACCGTAATGAGCACCTTGCGCGACACGCGCGTGTCGCCGGCACCGCGGCAGGTGGGACAGCGTTCCGAGGGCACGCTACCACGACCGGCACAGACCGGACACGGACGGTTCACCGCGAAACTGCCCTGCCCGAACGAGATCACGCCGCGACCGCTGCATTCGCCGCACGGGCGCAACTGGGCGCCGGGCGCTGCACCATTGCCATGACAGGTGGCGCACTCTTCGTTCACTTCGATAGCGACGGGGACCTTGCCGCCGACCGCCGCCACGCGGAAGGGCACTTCCACCGACTGTTCGATCGACTGTCCGCGTTCCGGGCCTCGCGCGCGCTGACGCCCGGCACCGGCGGCACCGGCGCCGATGATGAGCACGCCAGTCACAGGGAGCGTCCTGTTTCGTGGCCTTCGAAGATGGCTTCGAGGGCGGAACGGGCGGCGGCGGCGTCTCCGGCAAGGTGGATTTCGATGTGGCCTTGGAGGGCGGCGGCCAGCGCATCGTCCGGGGTGGCGTGAGTAGGCGCGACAAGGGCGGTGACGCCTTCGATGGTGACGGGTTCGCCGGTGGAGAGTTCGCGCAACGGCAGGGTGCAGTCGGTGAGGGATGCGGCGGTGTGCTGCGGGTGGCTGCGGACGGATTTGTCGCGCAGGCGGGCGCGCCAGGCGAAGCTGGAATAGATGTTGACCAGCCAGGCGGGGGTACCGGTGGGGGCGAGGATGGTGACTTTGCGGCCGGTCGCAGCCAGCCACTCGATGAAGCCGGCGATGGCGAAGCTGCCGAGGCGGTCCTCGAAGGTGACGTGGTCGCCGAGGGCTTCGGGGTTGGCGAGGGCGGCTTCCATCGTCAGGGCGCCCGGCATGGAGGTTGGAG
>CAITQY010000664.1 GCA_903894655.1 uncultured Gemmatimonadota bacterium | reverse complement strand
CGGCCGTGGGGAGCGTCGGCATGGTCCGGTTGTGCGTCTTCATCCACCGGGTGACCATGTCGTCGTACACGCCATCGGCATGGATCTGTACCAGGAACGCGTTGAAGGCCCGTCGCAGCTCGGAGTTCGACTTGGCGAAACCCGCCCCAACGGGCGAGGAAAACATGGGCGCGCCAAATGGTACCAGGGTGGTGTTGGTCATCATCAACTCGGCCAGCGTTTCCACATCGCTGAGCCCCGCGTCGACCTTGCCCGCACTGACGGCCAGCGTCACATCCTGGTACGTGGGAAACTGCACCACCGTCGCCCGCGGGTAGGTTTTGGTGGCATAGAGGTCGTAGACCGTCCCCAGCTGCACCCCGATGCGCTTACCGTCGAGATCGTCGGTGGAGACGAACATGGGGCGTGCGGTGGCGGGCGCTGCGGCAGTCCCGGTGGCAGTCGCGGTGGCAGTCGCGGTGGCAGTCGCGGTCACGGTGGCGGCGCCGGGCGCCGTCGCTGCGGCGGGGGCGATATTGGCGATGCGGGCATAGGCCCGGCCGTTCGTCTCGTAGTACGGATCGGAGAATGAAATGCGTTGCTTCCGTTCTTCCGTGATGAACATGCCGGCGACGATCATGTCGATCTTGCCGCTCGCGTTGGCGGCAATGAGTCCACCGAACGGCATCTGCGCGAAGGTGACACGCTTCCCCTGTGACGCGGCGAACCGCCGTGCCATCTCGATGTCGAAGCCTACGTACTCACCGTTCTGAACGCCGCCGAAGGGCAATCCGCCGGCGGCCACGCCGACCACGATGCTCCCCGACGACGGGCCCGGTTCCGCGATCGTTGGCATCTGCGTGTCGTGCCGCACGACCCAGCGATCCACCATGTCGGCGTACTGTCCGTTCGCCCGGATGTCACGGAGGAAGCGATTGAAGGCGTCGCGCAGCGCGCTGTTGTCCTTGCGAAAGCCCGCTCCGAGCGGCAGCCGGAGGATCGGCTCACCGAGCATGGCCAACTCTCCCCGGGTGCCGAACATCTCGAGGAGCCCCTCCTCGTCGGTGAGCGCGGCATCCACCTTGCCCGCGAGCACGGCCTGCTGGAGGTCCGTGCCGGCATCGAAATTGAGAACGGTGGCGGCGGGATAGGTCGTGGCGGCGAACTTGTCGTACACGGAGCCGAGGATGACGCCAAGGCGCTTTCCATTCAGATCGGCCGTCGATGACATGAGCGTCGACTTTGCCGGCGCCACGCCCGTGGGGCCGCTGGCGGTGGTCGGCGGGGTGTCGGGCCCGCAGGCGGTGGTCAGCAGCAGCGGGGCGAGCAGCAGCGGGGCGAGCAGCAGCCGAGCGAGCGGCGAAAGCGTTCGGCGGAGTGGGGTGATCATTAGCAAGTCCCGGCGTCGAGATCGAAGGCGCGCCCCTGCGTCAGCACGACGCGCGACCGCCTAGTCCCAGTTGGCGATCGTAGCGACACGGAAGATGGGCCCTGACGGACGGGAACGCCACGTGGAGCCGGTCAGGCCGCGCGTGCTGAACCGCCTCGGCGGCGGTAGGTTGCATCGTATGCATACTCCGCTGCGGCACCTCAGCCGGTTTGGTCGGTCTGGCCTCGCACTCGTTGCGCTGTCCGCGGTGGTGGCGTGCGGGTCACGCGATGGATTCTCCACCGAACAGTGGACAGTGATCCGGTCGCTCTCCCCGCTGCCCGCGCTCCCGGTGAATACCACCAATCGGTATCGCGACGTGCCGGCGGCGGCCGCGCTTGGGCAGCAGCTGTTCTTCGACGCGCGCCTGTCGGGTCCG
>CAITQY010000663.1 GCA_903894655.1 uncultured Gemmatimonadota bacterium | reverse complement strand
TGACCGAACTCTCACTGTACAGAATGGCCGACGCCGCCTCCATCCCGCCGCTCACGCTGTTCGACTGGATGTTGGCCAACCGTTCATAGGCAAACGGCCCGACGTAGTCGCTGTAGTACGCCAATACGTCTTTCGTGGGCGTTGCGAAGTCGGCAAACCCGGCATCGCGATCCTGCGCATACACCCACGTCTCGATGGGCTTCCCCTCGAACGTCCCCACCCGTTGTACGGCAAAGCGCGCCGCGCCCAGCACGTACAACCACGGCGCGATCGGCACCGAGTTCTTCCAGTGCGTACGACGGCGACCACCGGGTACGTCGGTGATTTCGATCTGCAATCCGTTGGACACCACCTGATACTGACTGGGGGCCGTGACGATGAACTCGCTGGTGGCCTTGTCGTACGGATGGTCGATCGTCGGCAGCCAGTGGCGGGCCTTATCGGGCCAGTTGTCGCTGAAGAACGTACGATCGCCGTACTTGTTGTTACCGATCTTGAGCCCGGTGGCGGGTGTGCCCCGATAGCGCACCACCAACCGCGCGCGCTGATGCACCGCCGGCGCCGATGCCATGGGCACCAGCAGCACATTGTCGTCGTGCGTGTACAGCGTCGGCGTGCCGTTCATCGTCACGCTCGATACGCGCATCCCCGTGCCGCCCGGCGCCGCACTGGCGCCGACGAGATCGAGTCGGACCGCACGCACGCCGGGCCCGATGAAGCGGAGATCCAGCGCCAACTCGCCCACGATCAGATCGGTCGTATCCGACAGCTCGATCGTGAACGCATAGTTGAGGGCGTCGATGTTGGGATTCTTGGGGTACGTGTCCGTGCGCGTTGGTGGCGCGAGGAACGCGCCCGCGATAGCCAGCGCGGCGGCGGAGAAGTGATATCTCATTTGCGGAATTGGATCACGCCGGCTTCGCCGATCGTACGCTGCACATCACTGATGCGCGTCGGTACGAAGCCACTCAGATTTTCCACCCCGTCGGCGGTGACGAGTGCCATGTCTTCGATGCGGATGTAGAGTTGCTCTTCGGGAATCCAGATCATCGGATCGATCGTGAACACCATCCCTGCCCGGAGTGGCACGCCGCGCACCCGACCCACGTCGTGCACCGCCATGCCCACCGGATGCTGGAAGTGACCGCGGAACACCAGCCCTTGCTGCACGGCTTTCAGATGCGCGGGCGATGCAAACGTTTTCCCCACCAGATACTGCCTCATGTCGGCGGCCGCGCGGTCGAGAACCTCATCGGCGGTGACGCCGGGCTTGATATACCGGAAGAGCGCGTCGCGATATGCCACGATGTACTCGTACAGCGCCGCTTGGGCTGCGGTGTACGTCCCGTTTACCGGCCAGATGCGCGTCACGTCGCTCGTGTAGTAGCGGTAGTCAGGGGCGTAGTCCATCAGCACCAGATCACCGTCGCGCAGCGCATCCGACTTGCGGAAGTAGTGGCCCAGAAAGGCATTCGTGCCGCCACCAATGATCGAGGCATAGCCATCGCCGCGTGCGCCGCCCGCATGGAACACATACTTGGCGGCCGCATCGAGTTGATACTCGTACACGCCAGGGCTGGTGGAACGCATCGCTTCCATGATGCCAAGTCCAGCGAGTTGCGTGGCCCGGCGAATGAGCGCGATCTCGGCGGCGCTCTTGATCACCCGCAGACTGTCAAGCGTGGGCGACAGATCGCGTACCGCGAACTGCGGAAAGCGGTCGTGCACGAGTCGCACGAAATGCGCCTCGCGCGACGGGCGGCCATCCCACGGATCACTGGCCGCGCGCGCCTGACCGGCCAGCAGTTCGTCGCGACTGTCATTGCCGGTCTCCATGGGGCTGAGCGGCGTGTACAGCGCCAAGGCCGGCGGGCGTATGAGGTCGGCACTCACGAGATCGGGCGCGAGACTCTCCAGTCCCTTTACCTGCGTCACACCGGTAAGTCGCGCCACGAGGGCGGAATCCTCCGCCGAAAGAATCTTTCCCTCCGAGCGCTCCCGTCCCTCGTCGCGATGCGGGAGATACAGCGTGGCCGTGCGTGTCCGGCCGTTCAGCAGGAGATACGCGTGCGCCGATTCGAGGCCGCACAGATAGTAGAAATCGTTCGATTGGCGAAACACGCTGAAGCCGGGTACGCCGCTGGCGCCTTGCACGACGGCGATCGCCTGCGGGCCGATCGCGTCGAAGATCCTGGCGCGACGGGCGGCGAATTCCGCCACCGTGAAGTCGGTTTGGTAGGCGTGCTTCTCCTGCGCGCGGCTGGCCGACGGGACGGCGAGCAGTAGACAGGCGGTCAGACACCACGAACGCGGAGAACGCATGAGGCGGCGGGGAGGCAAGGGCGACGGGTGGGCGCGGACCGGGAAAGCATACGGCCCGCGTCGCGGCGGCAGCAATCCCTCGAGGATGGCACTGCGCGGACGATCAGCGTTCCGACCCGAGGCGAATGCACGCCGGCCCGACGCCCAAAATCATGGTGCGACTGAACGATCGTCCGCGAGGGGTGTTGCGCGGGACTGTCGCGTGCGGACAGCAGATCCAGCCTCAAGCATGCAAAGCGGACTCGTCCATTGCACGTAACCGATTACATAATAAGCATTTACCAATTTCCAAAATTGGCAAAATACGGTGCACTACTTGCAATGGGGCCGAGCCCGGAACCGATCGAAAGCAGTCGTGCCCGCTTTTGGCGGTCGAGCCCGCCCCCCGATTTCCCTCTAAAGAGAGCAAGGCCAAGCATGAAGCGAATGATCCTGAAGACCGCACTGCTGGCGGCAGCTGCGCTCGCCTTGCCAGCGGCGGCGCGTGCCCAACCGACGGCGTCGGTCGTGTGGACTCTTAACAACTTCACGTTCGCCGATGGAGCCACGGCGACCGGTAGCTTTGAATGGGCTCCTGATACGGACCAAATCCTGGTCTGGGACATTGTCATGAGCAGTAAGTTTTATACCAATGGTACCTACGGGTATTCCCCATTACGCTACGCAAATGTTCTGCCCTACAACTCGGTAACGACCGCTGGCGGATATTTGAGATTCGAAGGACAAGGTGACAAGGAATCTTTTAGCTTTGGTTTTGGAGTTATCCCAACGGACCTTGACGTCAAAAGCGATAGCGTAAACCTGACGGTGACTTCCGCTCAGTACGGAGAAACTTGGAACTTTATCGAGTGCGTTAGCGGCTGCAACTTTACGCGCAAATCGATCGACAGTAAGTCCGCGTATTTGTCCTCAAAGCAAACCACAGGGGGCCCGGAATCGGACCCGCCCACGACCGTGCCGGAACCGGCCACCGTCAGCCTGATGGCCATCGGCATGTTGATGCTCGGCGCCGCCGCGCGCCGCACCCATCCCGCGTAGCACCTCACGACGCGTCATCGTGCCTACACGTGAGAACGCCCTCGCATCGGAAACTCGGTGCGGGGGCGTTCTGCGACAGGACCGGTTCGCCTCTCCATCTTCGTTGAGGCGCTGGCTGCGGCGATTGACGGCATCGAGCCCGCAACTGACCCGTGCGGCGCGCTACCCATGGTGTGACACGACCTCGACGCCATCTCTCCCGAGCAGCGCGTCTTCCCATGCATAATCCCGCGTCACGCG
>CAITQY010000662.1 GCA_903894655.1 uncultured Gemmatimonadota bacterium | reverse complement strand
TGCAGCGCTTCGGTGTCATGGCAGGACTCGTCCTCGAACACTGGGGCCTCAAGGCGACGCGCGATATCGGCGATATCGTATTCACGCTGGTCGACATGGGCTTGCTCATCAGTCAGCCGCAAGACTCGCGCGACGATTTCTTCGGGGTATTCAACTTCGAAGATGCGTTCGGCCGCGAGTATCCGTGGAGCACCGCCCACGTCTGAGACGCCGGTGAACGCCCTGCGCGTCACCACCGCCGCCGAGGCCTCGGCGCGCGATCAGGCCGCGATCGCCGCCGGCCCGGCGTCGTTCGCGCTGATGCTGCGGGCGGGCACCACGGCCGCCGCGGCGATTCTGCGCGATTTCGCGACCCGGCTGTCGCACGGCGTCGCGGTGTTCGCGGGCAGCGGGAACAACGGTGGCGATGCGTACATCGTGGCTGCCCAGCTGTCCCGAGCCGGCGTGGTCGTCCGCGTGCACGCCGCGGCGCCGCCGCGCACCCCCGACGCCGCGCGGGCGATGCGCCTCGCCGCACCGGCGCTCGTGCACGGCGCGCCGACGGGCCACGAGCGGCTGGTCGTGGACGGATTGCTAGGGACCGGACACCGCGGTGCGTTGCGCGAACCTGTGCTGGCCGCCTGCACCGATCTCAGCCGCGCGCGCGACGGTGGTGCCACCGTCGTCGCCCTCGACGTACCGAGCGGCCTCGATGCCTCCACCGGTGAAATCGCCGACGGGAGTCCGGCGGCGCACGCCACACTCACGTTCGGCACGATCAAGCGCGGGCTCCTGCTGTCGCGCGGTCACGCCGGTCGCATCGTGCTGCTCGACATCGGACTGAACGGCGCGACCGAAGGTGACGATGGTGCCTGGCATCTGTCGAATGCCGACGACCTGGCGCGTTGGCTGCCACCGATGGCATGGAATGCGCATAAAGGTCGTCGGGGACGCGTGGCCGTGGTGGGTGGGCACGAAGGGATGGCTGGCGCGGTGATCCTCGCGACGCGCGCCGCGCTGGCCGCCGGGGCCGGGCTCGCGCACGCCATTGTCGATGCACCCAGCGTAGCGGCGGTACAGCTCACGGTGCCGCAGGCGATGGCTGAACCGTGGCCGTCGCCCACCGCGAGCCGACGCGTCGATGCGCTGGCTATCGGCCCCGGACTCGGTCGCGGGGCGCGCTCGTCCCAACTGCTCGAGCAGATCGTGACGGACCATCGCGACCGGCCGCTGGTACTTGATGCGGACGCGCTCTGGTTGGTTGCCGAAGTCGCCACCACGCACGGCACTGATGCCGCCTCGCTGCTGCGCCACTGGACGCGCCCTTCGCGCGCCGTGGTGTGCACGCCGCACGCCGGTGAGTTCGCGCGCCTGCTCGGCACGTCGGTGCCGGTGGAGTGGGACGCCCGGGTCGGCGCGCTGCGCGAGTTTGCCGTGCGCGGTGGCGTTACGGTGTTGCTCAAAGGAACGCCCACGCTTGTCGCCACACCGGACGGTGGGCCGATCACCGTGGTGCCGCACGGCACGTCACTCTTGGCCACCGGCGGCAGCGGTGACGTGCTGTGTGGACTGATTGTCGCGCTGCTGGGGCAGGGGCTCGGCCCGCTCGAGGCGGCGGTCTGCGGAGCCACCGTACACGGACGCGCGGCGGAACTCGCGACCGCGCGATTGGGGGGGATTCGTGGCGGCGTCCTCGAGGACGTCTTCGAGGCGTTGCCGCTGGCGTGGCGCCAACTCGAGCATGCGGTGCCGCATCCTCCAGGGGTGCTGGCCGACCTGCCATTCCCCGCATGATCGTGCGCCCGCTTCGGGTCTCCGCCGTCATCGCGGCGCTTTCGGTCGGCGTACTGACGTCGTGTGCGGTGAGTGGAGCCGGTACGGGCAGCGGCTCGTCGGGTCCGCTCGGCGGCTTCGGTCGTCGCGAGGAGCGTCAACGCGTTGGGAGCTTCAGCAATGTGCAGGCGGTGGCCGTGTCGCGCCGCTACGTGTTCGCGGCCGGAAGC
>CAITQY010000661.1 GCA_903894655.1 uncultured Gemmatimonadota bacterium | reverse complement strand
GACCGCATCGCCACGATCACGGTCAACCGTCCGGACAAGCTGAACGCGCTGAATGATGCCACGATCGCCGAGCTCGGGGTCGCCATCGATGAAGCGAACGCCCGCGACGACGTGGGCGCGGTGCTGCTCACTGGAGCGGGCCGGGCGTTCGTAGCGGGCGCGGACATCTCGGAACTGGAAAGCCAGTCGCCGCTGGAAGCGCAGCGACGCGCCCGGGCGGGCCAGGTCATCTTCCGTCGATTCGAAACGAGCCCCAAGCCCACCATCGCTGCCATCAATGGATTCGCCCTCGGCGGCGGCTGCGAACTGGCCATGGCCTGTCACATGCGGATCGCGAGCGAAAAGGCGAAGCTCGGGCAACCGGAAGCGAAGCTCGGTATCGTGCCGGGGTACGGCGGCACGCAGCGGCTGCCGCGCTTGATCGGTCGCGGCGCGGCGCTTCGCCTGCTGCTCACGGGCGATATGATCGACGCCGCCGAAGCGTATCGCTTGGGGCTCGTGGATCAGGTCACGACGCCCGACGAGCTGATCACCACCGTGCGCGCGATGTTCGCGACGATGCTGGCGAACGCCCCGCTCGCGATCGCCGGCTGCATCGAGGCCGTGAACCGCGGCCAAGACGTGCCGCTGGAAGAAGGGTGCACGATCGAGTCCGATTTCTTCGGATTGCTCTCCAGCACGGCCGACATGAAGGAAGGGATGCGCGCGTTCCTCGAGAAGCGCCCTCCCCAGTTCATCGGGCGCTAATCGCGCCGACCACGTGCTCGCCCGTCTGGTCGCCAAGGACTACCGCAATTTCACGCAGCTCGACCTCGAGGTGCCCTCGAGCGGGCTCGTGATCATTGGCGAGAACGGGCATGGCAAAACCAACCTGCTCGAAGCCGTCGCGTATCTCGCGCTGCTGCGCTCGTTTCGGGGAGCGCGAGACGCCGACGTGGTGCGCTTCGGGGCACCAGCGTTTCACGTACGCGCCGAGCTGACGCACCCATCGGCGTTCAACACGGTGACCGTGGGCTTCGAACGCCACACGCGACGCAAGCGGGCCACGCTCGACGGGGTGGAGCAGCCGCGACTGACGAGTGCGCTCGGTGCGGTGCCGTCGGTGGAATTTTCCCCGGCTGATGTGGCGCTGGTGGCCGGTGGCCCGAGTGAACGGCGCCACTATCTCGATGTCATGCTGGCGCTGTCATCGCGGGCGTATCTGCAGGCGCTGCAGCTGTATCGCGGCGCCCTGTTGCGCCGCAACGCGGCCCTTCGTACGGCGCAGCGCGACGGCGCGCGGAGCGCCGAGCACGAAGCGCGGGTCAGCGTGTGGGAGCCGGCACTGGCCGAACACGGCGGCTTCGTGGCCGCCACCCGACACGCCTTCGTGCGCGACCACAGCGCGCGATTCACACAGCTCTCGGCCGCCATCGGCGAGCGACAGTCGGTAGTCATGAAATTCGCGGCAACGGGCGGTGAGACCGCGGACGACCAGCTCACGAGCGCCGACGCGCAGGCGGACGCGTATCGTCGGGCGTACGCGCAGCAGCGCACGCAGGAGCTGCGTCGGGGCGTCACGTTGGTGGGACCACATCGCGACGATCTGCAGTTGCTGTTGGGCGGTCGCGATTTGCGCACCTTCGGATCGGCGGGACAGCAGCGCAGCGCGGCGATCGCGCTGCGTCTGCTCGAGCTGGCGACGTTGCGTGAGGCGGTGGGCTATCCGCCCCTGTTGCTGCTGGATGATCCCTTCGCCGAACTCGACCTCGGACGGGCAGGTCGCGTGCTGGCGCTGCTCGAAGATTCGGGCGCCTCGCAGGTGTTGTTGGCGGTGCCACGCGTGGAAGACATCCCCGCCGCGTTCACGCGTCTCGAGCAGCGCGCGATGTGCGACGGCCTGCTGCAGCCGCTGGCGAAGCCCGCATGAGTCCCGATCCCAAGAAGCGCGCGCCCGCCAAGCTCAGCGATGTGCTCGCCTCGGTGCTGCAGCACGCGGGGCTCACCAATCGCGTCGCGCAGGCGGCGGTGATTCCGGAATGGCCAACGCTGGTGGGGGCCCAGATCGCCGCCGTGACCGAGCCGTTGCTGCTGCAGCAGGATGGCACGTTGGTGGTGATGGTGAAGACGCACGCGTGGATGCAGGAGCTGACCTTCCTCGAGCCCGAGCTGTTGCGGTCGTTGAACCGGGACACGTCGCGTCCACCGGTAACCCGTCTGCGCTGGATGCTGCAGCGCTGAGTCCGCCTCACGCGCAAGTTGTTTTACACCAACAGCTTACGATATAACCGCCGAGTTGCTTGCGGAGGCCGGATCGACTACATTTAGGGGTTGTGTTTGCAGGCCAGTGGATTGGCCGCAGCGTTTAATTCTTCGGGACATCCCCACCTCATGGCGAATAGCAGCGAACAGCCCGAGAACGGGTACGGCGCAAACAGCATCACCGTTCTTAAGGGGCTCGAAGCGGTCCGCAAGCGCCCCGGCATGTACATCGGGTCCACGTCGGCGCGTGGTCTCCACCACCTCGTATACGAAGTGGTGGACAACTCGATCGACGAAGCGCTGGCCGGCCATGCCGACCGCGTGCACGTGATTATTCACGCCGACGATTCCATCTCCGTTGAGGACAACGGCCGCGGTATTCCCGTGGACATGCACCCGATCGAGAAGATGCCGGGCGTTGAGCTTGCCATGACCGTGCTGCACGCCGGCGGCAAGTTCGACAAGGACACGTACAAGGTGTCCGGCGGTCTGCACGGTGTTGGCGTGTCGGTGGTGAACGCGCTGTCGAAGCAGCTCAAGGTGTGGATCAAGCGCGACGGTAAGGAGCATTACATGGACTTCGAGCGTGGCATCACGCAGACGAAGCTCAAGGTGATGCGCACGGTCGCGGCCAAGGAAACGGGCACGCGCGTCTGGTTCAAGCCCGACGCGGAGATCTTCCAGGAAACGCTGCGTTACGAGTGGGTCACGCTGGCGAGCCGTCTTCGCGAGCTCGCGTATCTGAACAAGGGTATTCAGATCACGCTGCGCGACGAGCGCCCCGACGAAATGAAGGACGGCCAGGCCCGCGAGGAAGTGTTCTTCGCCCGCGGCGGCCTGAAAGAGTTCGTGACGTATCTGATCGGCAACAAGAAGCCGTTGCACCAGGACGTGGTCTACATCGACACGACCCGTGACGATATCGGCATCGAGATGGCCCTGCAGTACAACGACAGCTACGCCGAGAACGTGTTCTCGTTCGTAAACAACATCAACACGCACGAAGGCGGCACGCACCTCACCGGCTTCAAGAGCGCGCTGACGACGGTCATCAACAAGTACATCCAGGAGAAGTCGACGCTCAACAAGAAGGACAAGGAAACGCGCTTGTCCGGCGACGACGTGCGTGAAGGGCTGACCGCGGTGCTGTCGGTGAAGGTGCTCGAGCCGCAGTTCGAAGGGCAGACCAAGACCAAGCTTGGCAACTCGGAAGTCGAAGGCGCGGTGCGCAGCGTGTTGAATGAGTTGCTGTCGCAGTACCTCGATGAGCACCCGAAGTCGGCCAACATCATCATCGACAAGGCGATGTCGGCGGCGCGCGCGCGTGAAGCGGCCCGCAAGGCGCGCGATCTCACGCGCAAGAAGTCGGCGCTCGACGTGGCGAACCTGCCCGGCAAGCTGGCCGACTGCTCTCTCTCCGACCCGGCGCTCTGCGAGATCTACCTCGTGGAAGGTGACTCAGCCGGTGGTTCGGCCAAGCAGGGGCGCAAGCGCGACTTCCAGGCGATTTTGCCGCTGCGCGGCAAAATCATCAACGTGGAAAAGGCGCGCTTCGACAAGGTGCTGAACAACGAGGAAATCCGGACGATCATCACGGCGATCGGCTCGGGCATCAAGGAAGAGTTCGACCTCGCGAAGACGCGCTATCACAAGATCATCATCATGACCGACGCCGACGTGGACGGCGCGCACATTCGCACACTGCTGCTCACGTTCTTCTTCCGTCAGATGCCGGAGCTGATCGACGCCGGCTACATGTACATCGCGCAGCCGCCCCTCTATCGCGTGTCCAAGGGCAAGGAAGAGTACTACGCCTACACCGAGAAGGAGCGCGACGGCTACGTGGAGCGCCTGGGTGGCCCCGAAGGCCGCGGCAACATCATGATCCAGCGCTACAAGGGTCTCGGTGAAATGAACCCCGAGCAGCTCTGGAAGACCACGATGGATCCGGAAACGCGCACCATGTTCCGCGTGACGATGGACGATGCCGTGCTGGCCGACCAGACGTTCCAGACACTCATGGGCGACGAAGTCTAACCGCGCCGGTTGTTCATCGAAACCAATGCGAGATTCGTGAGT
>CAITQY010000660.1 GCA_903894655.1 uncultured Gemmatimonadota bacterium | reverse complement strand
GGGTGTCGCCCAGGCTCCTGACTACACTGTCACGCTGACGGTTGTCGAGGCGGACCCTACTGTCTCGGCTTCGGTTCCGAGACTGAAGGTCGAGACCAGCCACCAGGCAAGAGCACACGATCACGGGTTCGGCGCGACGACCGCGGCCAAGGAGCACGGCTACCACGTTAGCAACTCAGGGACGATCTTCTCAGTCGAGCACGTTAAGCGCGATGGCACGACAACCTCACTGCTGGGTAGTGGCCTGTCCCCAATCTACAGTATTGTCTGCGTCCAAGGGCACGACTAGCACTACTCTGTCACCTTCGTAGCGGCGGATTGAGTCGAAAACTGTCGAGCGTGCGCAGCAACCGACGGTTGTGGATGACGTAGAGCAGCCCCATGATCTCGCGGACCCACCCACGAACGACGGGGAGTGTGGGTCGCGGCGCGCCGGTGCCTCGTGCACGTTCGAGTTGGAGAAAGGTGAAGGCGACGGCCGTCAGTACGACGTGATGCGCCCAGCCGCGATAGCTGCGGCCTTCGAAGTGATCAAGCCCGAGGTCATCTTTGAGTTCGCGATACTGCTGCTCGATCGGCCAGCGGCTGCGCGCGAGGGTGACCAAGTCGGTCAGCGAGGCCGTCGCGTCCAGATTGAGCAGGTAGTACTTGTAGTCGTCGGGCCCGACGCGCTCGCAGAGCAGCCAGCGGTCGCCGCGGCCGGTCGCCGCGCGGACGCGGACGGCATAGAAGTCGGCGGACATCTGCCGATCGGGATCCGGGCCCCAGCGCACCGTCTGCCAGTCGTCGGCGCTCGTGGCGGCAGCGATCACGGCGGCGGTGTCGGGCCGGCCGGCCGCGCGAAACACGGCATCGCCGCGAATGGCGACGCCGTACCGCAGACCGAGTCGCTCGAGTCCGTCCCGAAACGTCGCGTTGGAGCCGTAGTCCGCATCGACGACGACGCCGGTGGGCACGAAGCCGGCCTGCAGCACGGTGCGAATGTGCGCGAGCGCGATGCGCCACTTCTCGCGGAACCGCGCCGTCGGAGGAATGCCAACGGCCTCGCGTCGCGCCGGGTCGGTCATCCACGATTCGGGGAGATACAGCTCAAAGGTCAACGGCCACGTGCGGCCGTCGGCGATCAGCGCACTCGAGACCGCCACTTGGCAATTGCCGATCTTGCCGAGCGCGCCACAGTATTGGCGCTGCACGCCGACCGAGTGCGTCCCTTGCTTGGGAAACCCCGTGTCGTCGAGCGCCAGGACGCCGGTCCGCGTCGGCACGTGCGTGCGGAGGTGGGCCCAGACGCGATTCGCGTCCCAGGGCGAATGGGTGATGAAGTGCTGGAACGCCTGGTAGCTCGCGGCGTCCCCCAGCCGCCCGTGCATCGCCTCCATCGACTTGCGTTCGCTGTCGTTGAAGAGGCCATCGACGTACTGCGTGGCGGCGGCCCGCTGCGGCTGGCGGGTGAAACACCCGCTGAACGTGTCCATGAACTGGCCGAGGCGTCGAAGGAGCGCCCGCGCAGAGTCGGTCGTCATCCCACGGACGGTACGGAATTCCGTCGGTCAGTACAAGCGCCAAACCGCTTCGGTCAGAGCGAATCAACCTGACAGAGTAGTGCTAATGACTAGCGCCTTGTGACCAGCACTACGCCCCACGGACCATCGCCCGCCGGAATCTTCTTCGTCACCGTCCGTGTCGCCACGTCGATCACCGACACATCGTTCGACGGCCCGTTCGCCGTGTACACGGTCTTGCCGTCGGCCGACACGGCAATGCCCCATGGCCGCTGCCCCGCCTCGATCTGTCCCACCACGGCGTCGGTGGCGGTGTCGACGATCAGCACCATCTTGCTGCGGCCAGTCGACACGTACAGCTGCGTGCCGTCGGGCGACATCGCGGTGCCCATCGGACGCATCCCCTCGCCGAGCGCAATCTTCTTCCGCACGGCCAGCGTCTTCGCGTCGATCACCGTGAGTGTGGCTTCGTTCTCGGCCGGAATGTAGGCGCGCGTGCCATCGGGCAGGAAGGCAATCGACCGCGGCCT
>CAITQY010000659.1 GCA_903894655.1 uncultured Gemmatimonadota bacterium | reverse complement strand
CCCACATCGCGTGCGTCCGGCATGCTATCGACCGCGGCAAGGGCCGCGTTGCGTTGGCTGCTGTGAATGCGCTGAGCGGCCACAGAGGCGCCGATGGCGACCACGATGCCGCCCACGAGCATGGCCACGCGCGCACGGGTCTCCGACCGCGACCGGCGGCTCGGCAGGGTGGGGCCGCTCGACATCGGCGGCAGCGCTTCGAGCGCCGCCAATAGCGCCCGCGCCGAGAGTGGTCGCTTGTTCGCGTCCTTCTCCAGGCACTGCATAATGAGCCGCGAGAACGGCTCGGGAATGTCGGCGTACGAGAGATGCGGCGCGGCCGGCAGTTGCGTGAGCTGGGCGGCCAGTGTGGCCTGCGGGGAGGTGCCGATGAAGGGAGTGCTGCCCGTCAGGAGCTCGTAGGCCAGTAACCCGGTCGCGTAAATGTCGACGCGGTGATCGGCCGCCGGGTCGGCGGCTAACTGCTCAGGAGCCATGTACGCCGGTGTCCCGATCGCCATGCCGGTGGTGGTACCGCCGTGCACGGGAATCGACGCACTGAGCGCTTTCGCCACACCGAAGTCGGTAACCAGCGCATGCATCCCTGACGTGAGGATATTGTCGGGCTTGATGTCGCGATGCACCACGCCGCGCTCGTGCGCATAGGCGAGCGCGTCGACGACGTCATGCAGGATCCGCACAACGTCGCGAGGCGCGAGGCGTTTCGCCGTGTTGAGCGTGCCGCGCAGGGACTCGCCTTCGATATACGGCATCGAGAACCACAGCAGCCCGTCATCATCGCCCGCGGCCAGCAACGGCACGATGTGCGGGTGCTGCAGTTGCGCGGCCAGCTGAATCTCGCGGCGGAAGCGCTCCACGTTGACGCCGGCCGCCAACTCGGGAGGGAGGACCTTCACCACGACGCGCCGCTGCAATGCGCGGTCCGTGGCCACGAAGACACGGGACATACCGGCGCCGCCGAGTTCCCGTTCGAGGAGGAACTCGCCGTCGAGGGCGCGTTGAAGTCGGGCTGGGAAGTCGCTCACGGGACACTCACGGAAAACCAATGGTCCGGCGTGGTCACTGCGGGTCACGCTCCATTCTACCACAGGCGGCGCCTCGGGGCGGGGTTGGCGCACCTTCCTACCCTCACGTACGTTATCCCGGTCCTGCTGTTAAGACACCTCAACGAGCCGGCAGCGATGCCGCGGAGTCTCCAATGTCTACGTCGGAAGGGGTGCTCGCGATGCGCCGGCGCGTTCGGCTCGGTCTTCCGGTGGCGCTGGCCGCCGCGCTGCTCGCCGGCGGATCCGGTTGCGCCAGCACGTCCGCCAGCACGCGTGGAGATTTCGGTGGCAGCAGTGTGCAGACGGCGGTCATTCAGAACGCGCAGGGGGCCGCCCGGGGACTCAACATGGTGTCGACGACCGAAGTGAACAGCGCGCTGATCAACGCGCCCGTGGAGAAAGCGTGGGCGGCGCTGCAGGAGGTGTACACCACGCTGGGCATTCCCGTGACCGATCTGAACCAGCAGTCGCGGACGATCGGCAACAACGCCTATCGCGTCCGTCGACGGATCGGCGATGTGCCCACTATGCGCGCGCTGGACTGCGGCGGGGATTCCGGGATGCCCAACGCGGAAACGTACCAACTGCTGCTGACGGTCAAGTCGCGCATTATCCCCAGTGACGCCGGGGGCAGTGTCGTCCAGACGACGCTCGAGGGGACGGGGAAGAACGCCACCACGGCCGCCAGCAGCGACGTGCGCTGCTCCTCGATGGGCGCCCTGGAGAAGCGGATCGCCGACCTCGTGAAAGCCAAAGTCGCCGCCAAGTAGCCCTTTCGGCACCCGGACCCGGTTGACCCGCCCGCCGACTCGGACTAAGCTTAGGGTTCTGTTCCGTGCCGCCGCGGCCTCCAGCATTCCTGGACGCGGCGATCCACGTAGATGTCGGAGTTCGAACACCCGGCCGGCTAGGCCGTCCGGGCAACCATCCTAGAATGCCTACGATCAATCAGCTGGTCCGCCGCGCCCGTAAGGACGTGGTGGAGAAGTCCAAGGCGCCCGCGCTCAAGAGCAATCCGTTCAAGCGTGGCGTGTGCACCCGCGTCTATACCACGACGCCCAAGAAGCCCAACTCGGCGCTGCGCAAAGTTGCGCGTGTTCGTCTCACGAACCAGCTCGAGGTGACGGCCTACATCCCTGGCGAAGGACACAACCTGCAGGAGCACTCGATCGTGCTCGTGCGTGGCGGTCGTGTGAAGGACCTTCCCGGCGTGCGTTACCACATCGTTCGCGGCACGCTTGACGCATCGGGCGTCAACGGCCGTAACCAGAGCCGTTCGAAGTACGGCACCAAGCGTCCCAAGAAGGGCGCCGCGGCTGCTGCAGCCGCTAAGGGAGGTAAGAAGAAGTGAGTCGCCGCAAAAGCGCCGTAAAGCGCATCATCCTTCCTGACGCTCGCTACGACAGCCAGACCGTCTCGAAGTTCATCAACAACCTGATGATTCAGGGCAAGAAGTCTACCGCCGAAGGCATCTTCTACGGCGCGATGGACATCGTCGAAGCCAAGACCAGCCAGCCGGGCGTGGGCGTGTTCAAGCAGGCGTTGAACAACCTCAAGCCGGTCGTCGAAGTGAAGAGCCGCCGCGTCGGTGGTGCCACGTACCAGGTGCCGGTCGAGGTCCGTCAGGATCGCCGTTCCGCCCTCGCCATGCGTTGGCTCATCGGGTATTCGCGTGATCGCAACGAGAAGTCGATGGCTGAAAAGCTGGCGGCCGAAGTGCTCGCCGCGAGCCGTGGCGAAGGCAATGCCATCAAGAAGAAGGAAGACACGCACCGCATGGCCGAAGCCAACAAGGCGTTCGCGCACTATCGCTGGTAGTCGAACAAGCGGTACTGGTGGTTCAACTGCCCCGGGTTATCCCGGGGCAGTTGTCGTTTCAGGGATGGAATAGTCACAGCGTCGGCGGTGGTGTTTCGCTGGCGGCACGGTGCGTTGCGCCCGTGCATTGACGTCGTCCTACTGCTGAAGGGCGCTGCCTCACTGCCGAGGTCGCGAAACGGCAAACCCGACGGAAGTCGGGGACGCAAAGCTCCGGGGCTTACACGTGGTCCGCCACGTCAGCCGGCCGAGTTACCGAACGAACCCGCTCGCGGAGTAGCCATGCTCGAACGTGCGATGTCGCACACCCGATTCCTAGCCCTTGCTGGGATGATGCTCGTGCTGGCGTCTTGCCGGTCGGCCAAGCCGATGACGGCGCTGGATCCCAACGCTGGCCGTCTGGTGTCGATCGACGCGATGATCGCAGGGCCATCCATGCGCGACGATGCCGCCTCGCAGCTGGCGGTGCTGCGCTATGCCAACCGCCTGCCGCAAGTCGACTTCCCCACCGTCCGTCCGGATTGCCTGACACAGGGCGAGGACTTTGGCGCGTGGACCGTGCGCTTTGACGGATACGGTTGCGTGGCCGTCGACGGTCAGGGACGACAGGCGTCGCTGGAGATGGGCCCCAAGGCTGCGCAGAAAGACTACATGACGCATGCCCCGATGGTCCTTGGCCCGCATTATGGGAGTCGGCTGGTGATGCATACGCGCCTCGAGACCACAGCCCAACTGCGCAGCGGTACGGCCCCGAACCCTTGGGAGGTCGGGTGGGTCATCTGGCAGTACACGGATGATCAGCGCTTCTACTACTTCATTCCGAAGCCGAATGGATGGGAGCTGGGAAAGCGCGACCCGGCGTATCCCGGTGGGCAGCGGTTCCTGGGTTCCGGTTCGGAGCGGACGTTCCCGATCGGGCAGACGTACGACGTCACGATCGTGCAAGTTGATGAATCCATCGCCGTGTTCGTCGACGGCCACGAGATCGTTCGGCTGCGCGACGAGGAAAGCCCGTACCGGCAGGGGCGCATCGGTATCTACGCCGAGGATGCGACGGTAAAAGTCCACTCGGTCAGGGCGATCTAGCTCTCGTGAGCGCTTCCCGCGACCGTCCGCGTCAAGACGACGCGAGCACATTGCGGGGAAGACGCGCGACGGCCCACCGGTGAGTGGCAAGCAGGACTCAGGATGCGGTGACCTGGCGGGGCCTTGTGACGTCTATCGCCGAACGTCACCCCGCTGGTATTTTACTGCATGCAACGTTTCGCGAAACGGTTGACCCGACCTAGCGTTACCAGATCGCACCCCTCGGATTCGGTGCGCAGAGAATCCCCCTCCCCTGTTCCACTGCCCCTCCTCTCCCCATCTCCGGAGCCGTCGGGTCGTCGCGTTCGGGCATTGAGAGTGCCCCTCGTACTTGCCCTCGTTTCTTTGGCTGCGGGGTCGGCTCGCGCTCAGGGTACTCCTGCCGACCGCTACACCGCGGCCATGAATGTGGGCTACGCCGCGAAGACGCGTGGTGACACGGCCGCTGCCCGAGTCAACTTCGAACGGGCGCTCGTGGCTGACACGAGTCAGGCGCTGCCTCGCATCGAACTTGGCTATCTCGCGCTGGCAAGTGGTGACCGCCCGCGCGCGGCGGAGTTCCTGCGACAAGGGGTCGACCGCGATCCGTCGCGCGCCGACGCGCATCGTCAGCTCGGCTACGTGCTGATCAGTCTCAAGCGCCCGCGCGAAGCGGTCACGGCATTCGAAGGCATTGCGAAAACGAGCAGCGGCCTTGCGCCAGTCGATCATCTGGCGCTCGGGTATCTGTATGACGATGTCGGTCGTGAGAAGAGCGCGCTTGCCGCTTTCAAGGCGGCCTCGCGGTCCGAGGACACCGTCGTTTCGATCCCCGCGCGGCGCGCGTTGCGTGTGAAGCAGGGTCCCGGCACGTCGTATTTTTCCGAAGGCTACCTCGCGCCGTTTTATCAGACGCGATTCGAGAACACCATTGCCACCGGCTTTACACGACTCGGTATCGAGAGCGGAAGCTCCTGGGGGCCGGCCGCGTACACGTCGCTGCGCGTCACACGCGATTCAAAATCGTCGGGTGGACTGCAGTCGCGCGTACTCAGCGACAATGCCGCGATTCTCGCCGGCGGTGTGCGCGTGCGTCCGGCGCGCGGTCCCATTTGGTTGTACGCGGAAGCGGGCGGTGCACGTTCGTTGCTGTCGGGTTCTTCGGAGAACAGCTGGACACGTGATATCCGGGCGGGGGCCTACGTGGTACTCGCGCATGAGCTGCAACTTGGTGACGGATCGAACGTGCGACTGCTGACCGATCTGTCGGGTGACGTGAGCTGGTACGAGCGCTTCGACAAGAATGTCATCGGCTACATGCAGCTGCGCGAAGGATTCCGCGTCGGATCACTCGCGACCAAGGCCGTCGACTTCTTCGCGCGCGGCTGGGTGGGATACGACAGTCGCGCGGACTTCTTCAATCGCGCGGCCGAAATCGGCGGCGGCGTGGCGCTGCGGCCGGGACACGGATTCGTCATCCTCGCCGAAGGCATCGCCGGCCGATACATCACGGATCCCCCTGCGGCAACCAACCGGCGGTATCAGGACTGGCGCTTCACGGCGGTGTACGGTTGGCGCAAACTCACGCCGTTGCATGACCAGATGGCGGGAGACCGCAAGTGACGAATTATGAGATGGCGATCGCGTTCATTGCGGTGTTTTATGTGATTTTCGCGCTCGACGACGTGTTCTTCGACTGCGTGTACTGGCTCGGTCGCGTTTTGAACTGGTGGAAGCGGCCCGTCGTCACCACACAGGCGTTGAAGGACGTCAGCGAGTGGCGCATCGCGATTGTGACACCCGCCTGGAAAGAGCACGACGTGATTGGGCGTATGCTCTCGTACAACCTGCCGCGTATTGACTATCAGCGGTACGACTATTGGATCGGGACGTATCAGAACGATCCCGACACGCGCCGTGAAGTCGACAAGGT
>CAITQY010000658.1 GCA_903894655.1 uncultured Gemmatimonadota bacterium | reverse complement strand
GGCCATCGATGCGCTCCTCCCTCCACCGCGCCGTCGGCGTGGCGTTCGCCATCGCTGCCGTCGCGGCGCTGACCGCCTGCACCGACCCACTGCGGCTGTCGCCGGCCGACCGACGCGCGATTGCCGACACGCTGAGCGCGCTCGTGACCAACGCCTACGACTTCTCGAAGCCCGAGCCGGCGGCGCGCTTGCTGAGCCTCTATCCCGATAGCGGCCGCATCATCTCCGCCGTGGCCGGACGGGTTACGACCACGCGGGACACGCTCGCCGGCGAGATCGCCGGCTTCTGGCAGCGCGTGGGCCGCAATATGCAGAACCCGCGCTTCGTGCTTGGCTCCACGTACGTGGACGTGATCACGCGCGACGCCGCCGTGCTCACCCTCGTGTACAGCATTCCGCACATCACGCCGCAGGGCACACCGCACACGGTGAGTGGCGCGTGGACCATGCTCTGGCGCCGCGCGAACGGCCGCTGGCGCATCGTGCAGGAACATCTCTCCGACACACCCGCCTCCACCGCACCGGGCCTCGCCTCGGAAGCCCCGTTCGTCTCGCCGCCGCCCTCGCATCAGCACTGACCGAGACGAGACCGTGCGCGAAGGGCACGGTGGCGGGAAGCCGCGTGAACATGCGACACGGGCTAGGGCATAGCAAGCCGAGGCGGTGCGTCGAAACGATCGCGGGTGCGCACGACGGGTTACGTGGGGACGGGGCACGCGTTGCACCGTGGATGATGGCCAGCGGCGAGACCCTTCTGAGTGTGCTGCACGACCGGATCGTGGCGAAGCATTACAGCGTGCGCACGGAGGAGGCGTACGCGCAGTGGGTGCGCCGGTACGTGCGGTTTCATGGGCGTCGGCATCCGCGTGAGCTGGGGGAGACGCAGGTGCGAGATTTCCTGACGCATCTGGCGCGCGACGAGCGGGTCAGTGCGAGCACGCAGAATCAGGCGTTGGCGGCGTTGTTGTTTCTGTATCGCGAGGTGTTGGCGTTACCGATCTCCGGGGCCATGCAACACCTGCACGCGAAGCGTCCGGAACGACTCCCGGTGGTGCTGACGCGCGACGAAACGCAGCAGGTGCTGCAGGCGATGCGCGGCACGACGCGCCTAATGGCGTCGCTGATGTATGGCAGCGGCATGCGGGTGATGGAGTGTTGCACGCTGCGGGTGAAAGACGTGGACCTGTCGCGTGGCGAGATCGTGATCCGGTCGGGTAAGGGCCAGAAGGACCGCATCACGATGCTGCCACAGCGCATCCTGCCGGCATTACGGGTCCACCTCGAGCGCGTCGCGGCGCAGCACGCGAAGGATCTCGCCGCCGGCGGCGGGTATGTGGCGTTGCCCGATGCGCTACGCCGCAAGCTGGGCGATCGCGCGTCGCGGAGCTGGCCGTGGCAATGGATCTTTCCGGCCACACGGCCCTACCGCGACGCGGCGACGGGCGAGCGTCGTCGGCATCACCTGCACGAGAGCGTGCTGCAGCGCGAGGTGACGAACGCGGTGCGCGCGGCGCAGATCGGCAAGCGGGCGACGAGCCATACCTTCCGGCACAGTTTCGCGACGCACCTCCTGGCGTCGGGGTCGGACATTCGCACGATCCAGGAGTTGCTGGGGCACAAGGACGTGCGGACCACGATGATTTGCACGCACGTGTTGAATAGGGGTGGGTTGGGGGTGCGCAGTCCGTTGGATGCGTAACGGCGAAGTAGGGAGTAGGGAGTCGGGGGTATGGAGTCGCGGACGTCGTGCGCGACGTTATGTGGTGGCGTGTGTGGCGACCGCGTGTCCGTGTCGCGCGTTAGATCGGTCGAGCGAACAACACGCGAGCGGCAAGCACGCGGGGACGAAACACACGGATTGTGAGATTGAGCGGGGTTGCGGAGTGGCGGGCCGAGTGGGATTGTCAGGGAGTCGCCGAAAATCGATTGACTTACTGACGGTATGTCGGTCGAGCGAATAGGCGTTAGCGCGACAAGGGCAGCTGGCACAGTGCAACGGTACCCGTTATAATAGATACTGTGATACGCACGTTCGCCGACACCGCCACGGAAGACCTGTTTAACGGACTCGACAGCCGCCGTGCGCGCCGTGCGTGTCCGGCGACGCTGTGGCCGGCTGTGACGCGGAAGCT
>CAITQY010000657.1 GCA_903894655.1 uncultured Gemmatimonadota bacterium | reverse complement strand
CCGGGTCACGTGACCCACGCGCGCTCCTCGATGAAGTGGGCGGGCTCGGCCTGCCGGTGGTCGCCGCCGGCGGCGTGGGTGCGCCCGAGCAGTTCAAAGCGCTTATCGACATGGGCTACGCCGGTGTGCAGCTGGGCACGCGTTTCATTGCCACCCCCGAGTGCAATTCCGATGACGCCTACAAGTACGCGATCGTGGAAGCACATTCCCGCGATATCGTGCTCACCGAACGACTCACCGGCGTGCCGGTGTCAGTGATCCGCACGCCGTACGTGGAGAAGCTGGGCACCAAAGTGGGACCGATCGCCCGCTGGATGTTCACGGGGCGGAAGACCAAGCACTGGATCCGCACCTTTTATGCACTGCGCTCGCTGCGACAGCTCAAGCGCTCGAGTGTGGATGGGGCTACGCAGGACTACTGGCAGGCAGGACGGAGCGTCGATGCCATTCATGAGATCACACCCGCCGGAGAGATTGTGCGTGCATTCGCGAGTGCGTTAACGGGAGCCGCCGTGCAGGCGGTGCTGGTGCTGGCGTTGTTGCTGGGCGGGGGGCAAGCGGTGCACGCGCAGCCGATCACGACGAAAGGCCTGCGCGCCCCGGTCACGCTGGCGCGTGACTCGGCCGGCATCGTGCACATCGAGGCGGCCAACGAACACGACCTGTTTTTCGCGCAGGGGTACAGTGCGGCGCGCGACCGGCTCTTCCAGCTCGAGCTGTGGCGCCGGCAAGCCACCGGTACAATGGCCGAGGTGTTGGGACCGCGCTGGGTGTCGCGTGATCGGGCGTCGCGGCTGCTGCGCTATCGCGGCTCGATGGCCACGGAGCTGGCACACTATCATCCGCGCGGCGCCTCGATCATCGGGGCGTTCGTAGATGGCGTGAATGCGTATATCGATCAGGTGCGCGCCAATCCGTCGCTCATGCCGCCGGAGCTCACGTGGCTGGGCATCGCACCGCAGCTTTGGACGCCGGCGGTGGTGATTTCGCGCCACAATGCGCTGGCGTCGAACGCCGCGGATGAACCAACCACCGCGCGCGCCGTGCGCGAGATTGGCGAAGCCGCGGTCGCACGACGCAAGCGCTACGAACTCTCCCCGGTCCGTCTGGGGCTCGACTCGCTGGTGGCCCGCGCGCTCGACGCAGCGCCGGGCGCGCGCATGCTGGCCGACTACAACGACTTCAAGCAGGCTCCGAATTTCCGCACGGCCGAGTTGCCGGAAGCGCTCCGCCGTGTGGCGGCACCGGCGGATACCGCCACGCCCGGCTTCGATCGGTGGGAGAGCAACAACTGGGTGATCGCCGGTTCGCGCACGGCCAGCGGCAAGCCGATCGTGGCGAATGATCCGCATCGTACGATTGCCGCGCCGTCGTTGCGCTACATGGTGCATCTGAAGGCGCCGGGGTGGGACGTGATCGGCGGCGGCGAGCCAGCCATTCCGGGCGTGGCCATCGGGCACAACCAGCACGGGGCGTGGGGGCTGACGATTTTCGGCATCGATGCCGAGGATTTGTACACGTACGATCTCGACGCGAAGAACGCGCGGGCGTATCGGTATCGCGGCACCAGTGAGCGCATGCGTGAGATCATCGATACGATCCGCGTGAAGGGCGCCGCCCCGGTGGTGGTCACGCTGCAATACACGCGGCATGGCCCGGTGCTGATGTCGGACAGTGTGAAGCGCGTGGCCGTGGCGCTGCGGGCGGCGTGGCTCGAGCCGGGCGGCGCCCCGTATCTCGCCAGCTTGCGTCTCGATCAGGCGCGCACTTGGCCCGAAGCACGCACGGCGTTGTCGTTCGCGCGGATGCCGGCGCTGAACTGGATCTGGGCCGACACCAGCGGGGCGATTGGCTGGCAGAGCGCCGGCATCGCGCCGATCCGCAAGAACTGGGATGGACTGGTGCCGGTGCCGGGCGATGGACGGTTCGAGTGGAGCGGCTTCCTGCCCATTCCACAACTTCCGCATGAAACGTCGCCGTCGCGAGGCTACGTGGGCACCGCCAACGCCCTCAACGTGGACTCGGCGTACCCCAATGCCAACGCTCTGGCTCGCACCTGGGCCGAGCCGTTCCGTCGCGATCGTTTGCTGGAAGTGCTCGACACCACACGTAAGGCGACGCTGTCGCAGATGATGGCGCTGCAGCACGACGAAACGCCGCTCGCTGCGCGGGCGCTCGTGCCGCTCATCAAGGGGATCGCGCTCACCAACGCCGCGTCGATCGCGGCGCGCGACACGTTGCTGCGATGGAATGGCGTGCTGTCGGCGAACTCGCGCGGGGCGGCGATCTACGCGGCGTGGGAGCGGAAGCTGCTCACGCACACCGCCGACATCGTGCTGCCCTTGGAAGCCCGTCCGCTGCTGCGCACGGTGTCGCTGGCCCAGACCATCGAGTGGCTCACGCGCCCGGACTCGCTGCTGGGTGAGAACCCCACCGTGGCGCGCGATTTCATTTTGTTCCGCGCGTTCAACGAAGCGGTGTCCGACCTGTCGCGTCGCTTCGGCAAGGACGTGGCGGACTGGCGCTACGGCGATCCGAAAATGCACTATGTGCGCATCGCCCACCCGCTCGATGCCGTGATCGCCGATTCCGTCCGCGGGCGACTGTCACCGGGCCCGCTGGCCCGCGGCGGCTATGCCAACACCCTGAATGCCACCGGCAACAGCGACAACCAGACCGCCGGCGCCAGCTTCCGCGTGGTCATGGATCTCGCCAACTGGGACGGCGCGATGGTGACGAACACCCCGGGCCAGAGCGGCGATCCGCGAAGCCCGTACTACAGCAATCTCTTTGGGCCGTGGGCCCGGGGAGAGTATGCGCCGTTGCCGTACTCGCCGGCGGCGGTGAAAGCGCGCACGGCGGAGATCGTCGTGCTGCGGCCGTAACGGCAACAGGTGAGTTTGGGGTTGTGAGTAAAAGTTCGGCGTTGTGAGTTGTTCACCCACAACTCCAAACTTTTACCCACCACTCCAAACTCACGAAAATCCGTTCAATCCCCATAAACCCCGAGGAACTTCCCGATGCTCATGCTCCGCCTGCCCCTCACCCTCGCCACCGCTTTCCTCGCGACGACCACCCCGGCGAGTCCCACGCCGCAACAGGACATGTCGTTCTTCATCACCAGTGTCGGCTCCGGCAACGGCGCGGCACTCGGTGGACTCGAGGGTGCCGACAAGCACTGCGCCATGCTGGCCGAGGCGGCCGGTGTGCGCGGCAAGACCTGGCATGCCTACCTGAGTCAGCAGGCGCTCGACGGCAAGTCGGCCGTGAATGCGCGTGACCGCATCGGCAAGGGCCCGTGGAAGAACGCCAAGGGCGTGGTAGTGGCCACCAGCGTCGATGATCTGCACAGCGACAACAACAAGTTGTCGAAGGAGAACAGCATCACCGAGAAGGGCATGGTGGTGAACGGCCGCGGCGACACGCCGAATACGCACGATGTCATGACGGGATCCACGCTCGACGGCCGCGTGTCCACCGACGCCGGCGACAGCACCTGTAAGAACTGGACGAGCAGCGGCGAAGGCGCGGCGCTGGTCGGGCATCACGATCGTCAGGGTGGTGGTGTCAATCCGACGTCGTGGGTGTTCGCCCACCCGTCGCGCGGATGCAGTCAGGAGAATCTGAAGGCATCCGGCGGGGCTGGACTCTACTACTGTTTTGCGGTGTGATACTGAACAGCCAACGGCTTAGTGAGCAGGGAGGAGGGTATCAGGATGGAGTGCGCAGGAAAGCAGCGCGTGCTTCTCTGCCTCCTCCGCCCTGACACCCTCCACCCTGCTCCCTAAGCATTTGGCCGTTTACATCCCCTGCAGCCAGAACGCGAACCACTGCCGGATCCGCCCGAGGCGGTCCACCAGCAACCACGGCTCGCCGGTGCGCGACAGATCGTGATTGGAGCGCGGATACCGCACCATCTCCACCGGCACGCCCTGCTTCTTGAGTGACATGAACCAGATCTCCGCACTCCCCATCGGGGTGCGGTGATCTTCTTCACTCTGCACCAGCAGCATCGGCGTCTTCACCTTCTGCACATAGCGGATCGGCGACAGCGTGTCGTACAGCGCCTGATTGTCCCACGGCTTGCCGTAGAACTCGAACTCGGTGAGTCCCTGCGCATCGCTGCTGCCGTACCAGTAGGTCCAATCGGTAATCGTGCGATCGGTCTCGATCGCCTTGAAGCGATCGGTCTTCGTGGCGATCCACGTGGTCATGAATCCGCCGTACGAGCCGCCCGTGGCGCCCATCTTCGTGCTATCCACATCGGCGCGCGCCGCCACGATGTCCACGGCCTTCATGAGGTCGTCGTAGTCTTCCATGCCCCAGCGGCCGCGCGTGCTGTAGGTGAAGTCCCCGCCGTAGCCACTCGAGCCCCGCGGGTTCGTGAACAGCACGAACATCCCCTGCGCCGCAAGATTCTGGAACTCGTCGAACCAGCCTTCGCCGTACGCCGAGTGCGGGCCGCCGTGGATGTAAATCACCATCGGGTACTTCTTGCCCGCCGTGTAGCCATACGGCTTCATCAGCCAGCTTTCGATCTCCAGGTTGCCGACGCTCTTGTACGTGAAGCGCTCGGCGTCGCTCCATACCACGTCGGTGTTCACGCTGTCGTTAAAGCGCGTGAGCTGACGCTCGCCGGTGCCGTCGGCCGTGGCCACGAACAACTCCGTGGGCTTCGTCATTGAGGACGACGTATACGCCATCACTTTGCCGGCGACGTCGTAGCTGGCGCCACGCAGCTGACGACGGCCACCCACCAGTTCCTTCGGCGCGGTCTTACCAGTAAGATCGGCCCGCAGGATGGCCGAGCGCCCGCCGATGTCGGCCGCGAACTGCAGCGGTCCGGTAGTGAGCCAAGACAGCGAGCCCGGCTCGAACTGCCAGTCGCCGAGGAGATTGCGCGGCGTCCCGCCGGCCGCGTCCACGACATAAATGCGCGCCGACTTGACGCGCGTCGGGCGGCCTACGAACGCCAACTGTTTGCTGTCGGGCGACCAGGTAAGGTCTGACTCGGCGCCCATCCACTCGCTCACCTTGCGCGGCGTGCCGCCAGTGCTGGCCACCACGTACAGGTCCGTGTCGTTGCGGTCGGCTTCATCGCGGGCCTTGTTGTACGGCAACTTGGCGAGCGAGTCGCGCTCGAGATCGACCACCGAATCCGGGCGCAGTCGCGCGTCGGCCACGAACGCGATCCACTTGCCGTCGGGCGAGACTTCGGGCGAGCGGTGCGAATACAGGGTCGTCGTGAGCTGCTGCTTGGCGGTATCACCCACCGTCTGTCGCCACAGCTGCGCCGGACGCCAGCTGCGCGCCTCAGAACGACCGGGCACGAAGCCCACACCGTTCACCTTGTACGACATGTCAGTCACATGACGGCCATCAAAACGCGCCGGCTCGGCGGGACGGGTGATCGCGTCATACGTGGGCTTGGCCATCGGCTGCATACGCGCAAACGGATTGGCGCCGTTTCGCGCCGTGGTGTCGCGACGGGCCGGCTCCGTGAACACCGCGAACGCGCCGTCAGCCGGCATCGAGCCGTTGGCGTACGTAGCGATCTGAGTCGCTTCGCCACTGGGCTGATCGAGGCGAATGGCCCACGTGCTCCCCTGCCCGCCCGCGCGCGGCGACGTGAAGAACAGATACTTGCCGTCGGGCGACCAGCGCGGATTGCTGCTTTCCGTGCTCGGCGACGTCCACCGTTGCGGCTCGCCGCCGGCCGTGTTCACCACCCAGATCTCGTTGTGCCGCTTGTTCTCGGCTTCGACGGCCTTGGTGACGGTCATGGCGACGCGCTTGCCGTCGGGAGACACGGCCGGACTGCTCACGTTCACGACGCGATACCAGTCGGCCAGCATCATCGCGCGCGGGCCCGCGGGGAGCTTGGTGGCGGCCGGCGCGGCCGGCGCCTGTTGCGCCACCAACGCGGTGGGGGCGGCCATGAGGAGGACGGCCATCGTCGCCGCACAGCGGGACAGAGGGTGGCAGGAGGTCAATTTGACCATAGCGGTGCTCGAGGAGGGAAACTGGGGAATCCAGCGCGGGACTCTGTATCCGAAACGTACCGATCTGTGATGCACGGCGCATTTCTCGCTTGCCACGGAGCCGTCCAGACCATACCATGTTGCCTGCGCGGAGGAGCGACCGCGCAAAAAACCGCGCTTCCCCGGTCTCCAAGCGGCTTGGGAAGCACCCGTAGGATCTCGGTGGCATTCTGCCCGAAGTCCCACCCTATTTCGAGGAGGTGATCATTTGTCTAGTCATAGTTCCTTTGCCGGTTCGTCCTGGGCAACCGATCTCCTGATCGACGCCCGGTAACGGGTTTTACCGGTTCGGGATCGTTTCGAACTGGCAAGGAGTCAGAAGGGCCGCAACGGATCACTCCGAAGCGGCCCTTCTTCCGTTTTCGCCCTGCTCGCGGCCTACGGCTTCGCGCGCGTCACCGAGGCCAGCTTTGCGTCGGCCGAGCGCACCAGCGCGTACGCGAACTCCACCGTCCCGCGATAGAACGCCGGGTCGACCTTGTCGGCGTCGTCCCCCGACTTGTGGTAATCGTCGTGATCCTCGACCCCCAGGTACAGGAACGGGATCCCTTTGTTGTGAAACGCCGAGTGATCCGACGACCCGGTCCAATCGTCGCCCGGCTTGAGGTCCTTGGTGTCGTGGCCGAATCGGATGGTCACCGAGGAGCTCTTGGCCGCCGCGTCGGCGATCGGTTTAAGCCCCGGCGAGTGTGCCGTACCCGACACCCAGAGCGCCTTGCCGTCCTGACGCGCCACCATGTCGAGATTGATGTTTAGCGCGATGCGATCGAGGGGCACGGGCGGCGCATTCACGAAGGCCTTCGAACCCACCATGCCGGACTCCTCGGCATCGAAGAACGCCAGCAGCACATCGTGCTCGGGCGGCTCGCGCAGCAAACGTTCGGCGATGGTGAGCAGCGCCACGCAGCCACTGGCATCATCGTCGGCGCCGTTGAACACCTCCCCGTTGCGCACACCGAGGTGATCGTAGTGGGCGCTCAGCACCAGCACGGGGCCGGCGGCGTTCTTACCGGGAATGCGCGCCACGATGTTTGCGCCCGCCGTGTCGCTGCCGGCCCGCGCGCGGAGCGCGACCGGCACGACGAAGCTCGCGCCGGCCGGCTTCGCACCCATGGCCGTGAGCTCCGCGATAATCCACGCGCGTGCCCGCACGGAACCGGCTGTCCCAGCGCGGCGTCCTTCCATGCTGTCGGCCGCCAACGCAGCGAGCCGCTGCATGATGCGGGCGGTGGTGGCATCGGTGATGGCGGCGGGTTGCGCGTGGACGACGGCCACACTGCAACCGACGAGCATCGCGACAGCTGCCGCGCGGACACGGTGAATGAAGAGCAGACTCATTGAAACCACACCCCTGACTGTCCGGTAAGTCGCGCTTTCACCACGAAGGCGGTCGCCGTCGCGGTCACGTCGAGAATCTGTAGCTCCCGCACACTGCTGCCCATCACCACGCCCGGCGCCATCGGCCCGTTCAGTTTGCGCATCAACTCGGCGCGCACCGAATCGAGCTGCGCACCAAGTGCCACCCGCCCGCCATTCGTGGCGCGGCGCACCGCCCGTCCCACCAGCGGCGCGCCCAACGTGGCTTTTGCCCGCGAGAGCTTCCCGCGGCTCTCCAACGACCAATCGAGATCATCGAGGCGGATTTCGCGCGTGGCGGCATCCCATCGCACGCGAGAGGTGAGCGAGAGTCGTCCACGCAACGATCCCGAGACGGTGAGATCGATGCGCACGCTGTCACGCAGTCCGCTTACATGCACACTGTCCACGCGCACACTACCACTCGTGGTTTCCTCCGCCAGCAGCAGCGCAGCGCGACGTTCGAGTTCGGCGAAGGGCAGTTCTACACTGACCGGCACCGTGTACTCGAGCGGCGCCGTACCGAGGGCGAGCACCGGCAGCGGCTTCATTCGCAACACTGGCTTCGTGCCGGCGATCACACGCGGACGCGCGTACAGCACCATCGTGGTGATGATGCTCGGACCGTTGCCGACAAACGGTGTGACCTGCACCGCCTGCGGATCGAGGATGAGCCAGAGTGAATTGGTGGAGTCGAGCGCGGTGGGCTCGAGAAAGCTCTTCCAGAGCGAATCGGCCAGTGGCTTGAAATCGCCAACCGTGGGGATGGTGGTATCCGCTTCGGCGGCGAAGAGCGCGAGCTGCTTGTCGATCACGCCTTGCAGCGTCTTGGTGGCATCGACCCCGAGCGCCGTCACGGTGCACGGGTCCACGAGCACGGCCGCCAGTTTCGTGTCGCGCGCCCCGATCTTCCAATCACGGCGCCAGTAGAGCGAGGTGCTCATCGACGTGGTGGCGCGCCGCATCGCTTCGGGGGCATAGCCGCAGCTGGCCACGCGGGCGCTGCCACCGAGGGTGCCGAGCCGCGCGCGATAGGCCAGCTTGGTGTCGATAAAGAGCTGGGGCCCCTCGGCGCGCAGGCGCAATGGTTCGCGCCGATACACGTACTGGTGGCACACCAGACCGATGGCGGCGCAGCTGGCGGCGCTGAGCGAGTCGCTGACCGGGAAGAGCGAATCGAGCGACGGCGTGAGCGTGCGCAGCACGAACGTGACGCGCACCGGGACGACGGCGAGGTCGCTGGTCGGGGCGAGTGCTGGGACGGTGGTCGTACCGGCGGTCGGCACCTGCGCGGGCACTGGCGTGGGGTTGGCCCCCGGGGCCGTGTTACGTGCACAGGCGGCGATCAGCACGACTGCCGTATGTTGGAATATGCGTCGACTCCGTGTTCCTCGTCCCGTCATTCTACTCCTCCCGACCATGTCACCTGACCGCTTCCGCATTGGCCGTCGATTCTGGATGTCGACCGCGCTCGCCTGTACGCTAGCGGGTATCACGCCCTCCGTGCTCAGCGCGCAGATGGGCGGGGGTGGCGGCATGGGCGGCGGCATGGGTGGCGGAGCCGGTGGCCGCGGCGGCGGGATGGGCGGTCGTGGTGGCGGCATGGGTGGCGGGAGCATGAAATCGCCGGCGGCCATGGCGCGTGAGCGACTCGAGCAGGCCGACCCGATTGAGTTCCTGCTCCACCGCAAAAAGCCGCTGGAGCTCACCAAAGAACAGCAGGACGCCTTCAAGTCGCTGCGCAAAGAGATGCAGCGCACGCAGGCACCACTGTTCAAGGATCTCGAGAAGTTGTTCGGCGAGATGCCACAGCGCGGTGGGCGTGGTGTCGGAGCGCCTCCGGGCGGCGGCATGGGCGGCGGCATGGGCGGCGGCATGGGCGGCGGCATGGGCGGCGGCATGGGCGGCGGCATGGGCGGCGGCATGGGCGGCGGCGGACGCCCTGGTGAGGAGCGGCCGAATGGCGGCGCACCGGGCGGCGGTGCCCCCGACACCGTGCGCGCCGTACTCGGCAAGCTGTCCGACATTCAGGACCGCTTCCGTGACCGTGCCCGCGAACAACTCACCGCCGAGCAGCGCACACGGGCGGATTCCTTGCAGCAAGTGATGCTGGCCGAGGAGCGCGCGAAGTTCGAGAAGGAGCGGGAGAAGCGGCAGCAACGGCGGTAGGTCCGTCGGTCTTCGCGTCCGTCGGGCCGCGGCTGGCGCCCCAACCGCGCGCGCGCTTGCTTGGGGGACTGATTCATTCCCCTCAGCGTAGCGCACATGAAAGAAGGCCCTCGCGTTCTCGTCGCTCTCGTCTCGGCCGTCCTCCTCGGCGTGATCATTGCGTCGTCCGGCAACACGCAGGCGCTCCGCGTGGCCGATGCGATCGCCCCCGTGGGCGTGCTCTGGGTCACGGCCATTCGCATGACCGTCATCCCGCTCCTGGTGGCACTCATTGTCACGGGCGTGGCGTCGGCATCCGATGTGCGTGACATCGGCCGCATGGGAGCGAGCGCGCTGGTCGTGTTTCTCGCGCTGCTCAGCGGTGCGGCGGCGATCGTGATTCCGGCGATGCCGCTGCTTTTCTCCCTGATGCCGAACGGCGTGCGCCCTGCCCTTCCTCCGGGCGCCGCCGAGGCGGCGCGCGAAGTCGTGAGCGGCGGACAGACACCGACCGTCGCGTCGTGGCTGACGTCGCTGCTTCCCAGCAATCCCGTCAGCGCCGCCGCCGACGGCGCGATGGTGCCGTTCATTCTGTTCGTATTGCTGTTCGCTATTGCGGTGGCGCACAGTGCTCCCGCGTCGCGCACAACCCTCGTCGCGTTCTTCCGCGCACTGGGCGATGCGATGATGACGCTGGTGCGCGGCGTGATCTGGCTGGCGCCCGTGGGGGTGTTTGCCATGGTGCTCCCGCTGGCGGCGCGTGCCGGCGCGTCGATGGTGGGCGCGATCGGGTTCTATATCGCGGCCTACGCCATCGGCACGCTGCTGGTGATCGCCCTGTTGTACCCAGTGGTCGCGCTCTTCGGCGGCATCCCGATGCGTCGCTTTGCCCGAGCGGCACTTCCGGCACAGTTAATCGCCTTCAGCTCGAGTTCGTCGCTGGCTGCTCTCCCCGCGCTCGTGGAGGCGGCCGAGGATGCGCTCGCCCTGCCCAAGCAAGTGACCGGCTTCATGCTGCCGTTGGGTGCCGCGATGTTCAAACTCGCCGCACCCACCACGTGGACCGCCGGGGCCATGTTCATCGCCTGGTTCTACAACGTGCCCATGGATGCGCCGCAGCTCTTCACGATTGCGCTGGCCTCGGTGTTTCTGGGCTTTGCCGCACCCGGCATCCCGCGCGGCGGATTCATCATGCTCACGCCGCTGCTGCTGGCCGTGGGACTGCCGGTGGAAGGCGTGGGAATTCTGATCGCGGTCGATGCGATCCCCGATACCATCGCGACGGTGCTGAACGTGACGGGCAATCTGGTGGCGACGATCTTGGTGGCGCATCGGTCGAGGACGTGGCTGGTGCAATGAGGTGCTGGGCCGCAAGCTTCCTCTGTCCTTCCACGCCCGCCACGACGGCGAGCGGTCCATGCGGAACAGCACACGTCGCGACCTGAAGTAGGAGCTATCCAATGCCGCAAAGCCGCGAGATCGCGATCACCCGATTCGACGGTCACACGTCGGGCGACACGCGCGACTGCGTGGCCCTCGAGGAACCCTTGGAAATCCGCCTCGATGCGTCCGACGGCGCCGTGCGCGGCACCCGCAGTCTGTCGATCACGATGCGCACGCCGGGGCACGACCACGAACTCGCCGCCGGCTTCCTCCTGACGGAAGGTCTGCTGCATCACGCGCACGAGATCGGGTCCATCACGCACGACGGCGACCACGTGGTCACCGTGCACCTGGCCGATCACGCGCGGGTGGCGTGGCCCACCATGGAACGACACTTCTACGCCACGTCCAGCTGTGGCGTGTGCGGCAAGTCGTCGCTCGACGCGCTCGAAGTGCCCGGGTTGCAGCGTATCGCGCGAGACGGCTTTTCGTGCCGCGTGTACACCGTCCCGCTGCTCTCCGATCGATTGCGTGCTCGGCAGTCGGTGTTCGACCAGACCGGCGGCCTGCACGCCGCGGCCCTGTTCGACGGTGACGGTGAGTTCGTCGACATCCGCGAAGACGTGGGACGGCACAACGCGGTCGACAAGCTCCTCGGCGCGCAATTTCTGAAGGGCAGCACCCCGCTCGCCGATCGCCTGTTGTTTCTCAGTGGACGCGCCAGCTTCGAGCTCGTGCAAAAAGCGCTGGCCGCGGGTATCCCGATGATTGCGGCGGTCGGCGCCCCCTCGAGTCTCGCGGTGGAACTCGCTCAGCGCTTTGACCTGACCTTGCTGGGGTTCGTGCGTGGTGCACGATTCAATGTGTACAGTGGCGCCTGGCGCCTTCGTGAGGCATGACATGACCGACCATGAGTCTGAAGCTGGGAACCACCGCGTTCACCCGTCGTACCTGAGTCCCGATGTTCTCGATCCCGACATTCGCACGGGATCGCCGTCGGCATACTCCGGGGGCCTGCCCGCGGTGACGGTGGCGCTCACGATGGCCATCAAGCAGATGGGCGTAGCGCGCACCGTGTCGTCGCTGCTCGACGTCAATCAGGAAGCGGGCTTCGACTGCCCCGGGTGCGCATGGCCCGACCCCGACGGCGAACGCTCCCGCTTCGAGTTCTGCGAGAATGGTGCGAAAGCCGTAGCCGAAGAAGCCACGCGCGACCGTGTGACGTCGGCGTTCTTTGCGGAACACTCCGTCGTGGAGCTGGGCCAGCAGAGTGACTACTGGCTCGGGAAACGCGGTCGCCTGACCGAACCGATGTACCTCCCGAAGGGGGGCACGCACTACGAGCCGATCACATGGGACGCCGCGTTCGCGCTCATTGGCCGCGAACTGAACGCGCTCGCGTCACCGCACGACGCCGTGTTCTACACGTCAGGACGCACCAGCAACGAGGCCGCATTTCTGTACCAGCTGTTCGTACGGCAGTTTGGTACGAACAACCTCCCGGACTGCTCGAACATGTGTCACGAGTCGAGCGGCGTCGGGATGCTCGAGACACTCGGTAGCGGCAAGGGCTCGGTGTCGCTCGCCGACTTCGAACTTGCCGATTGTATTGTCGTGATCGGCCAGAACCCCGGGACGAATCATCCGCGCATGCTGTCTATGCTGCAACGCGCCGCGCGACGCGGTTGCCGCATCGTGAGTATCAATCCGCTCGAGGAGTCGGGGCTCAAGCGCTTCAAGCATCCGCAGGAGGTCTCGGGCGTGTTGGGCGCGGGCACGGCGCTCGCCACCGACTACCTGCCGGTGCGCATCAACGGCGATGTCGCGCTGCTGAAAGGCATCCAGAAGGCGATCGTTGAATCCCACCCCGGGTGCATCGACCGCGCCTTCATTCACGACTATACCGACGGCTTCGACGCCTACTGCAACGATCTGGCGGCTGAGTCCTGGGAGGCTATCACCGAAAGCTCCGGCATCGAGGAAGCGCGCATTCGCACGCTGGCCGCCGTCATCGCGGAGTCGAAGGCGATGATCTGCTGTTGGGCGATGGGCGTCACGCAGCATGAGAATGCGGTCGCGAACGTCAAGGAGATCGTGAATCTGCTGTTGCTGGGTGGCCACGTGGGTCGCCCGGGAGCCGGTGCCTGCCCCGTACGCGGACACAGCAATGTGCAAGGCGACCGCACGATGGGCATCTGGGAACGTCCGACGCGCGTCTTCCTGGATCGGCTCGGCGCCGAGTTCAACTTCACGCCGCCCGTCGAGCACGGCTTCGATGTGGTGCATGCCATCGACGCGATGCACGCGCGGCGCGCGAAGGTGTTCATCGCACTCGGTGGAAACTTCCTCTCGGCCACGCCCGACACCGCGTACACCGCGCAAGCGCTGCAGCAGTGTCGCCTGACCGTCCAAGTGTCCACGAAACTGAATCGATCCCATCTCGTGACCGGCGAGCAGGCGCTGATCCTGCCGTGCCTCGGCCGCACCGAGCGCGACCGACAAGCGAGCGGCGCGCAGGTGATCACCGTGGAAGACTCCATGGGCATCGTGCACGGTTCGCACGGGCATCTTACGCCGGCGTCTGAGCATTTGCGCAGTGAACCGGCGATTGTCGTTGGCATGGCGCAGGCCACACTCGGCGTGGACTGGAGCGGCTTCGTGGACGACTACGACCGTATTCGCGATCGCATTGCGCGCGTGATTCCCGGCTTTGAGAATATGAACACACGCGTTCGCGAGCCTGGCGGGTTTGCACTCCCGCACGCCGTGCGCGATCGCCGCGCATTCGCGACGGCGAATGGCCGTGCCCAGTTTACGGTGCATGCCATTCCGCATCTCGAGATCGCGCCCGGACAGCTGGTGATGATGACGATTCGCTCGCACGATCAGTTCAATACCACCATCTACGGCCTGAATGACCGCTATCGCGGCATCAGTAACGGCCGGCGTGTCGTCTTGCTCAATCCGGACGATATTGCCGCACAGGGATTCGCGGACGGTGACGTCGTCGACCTCGTGAGTCACTTCCGTGGCGTGCAGCGTCGCGCGCAGAAATTCCGGATCGTGTCCTATGCCATTCCACGCGGATGCGCCGCCACGTACTTCCCCGAAACGAATGTGCTCGTGCCGATCGACAGCGTCGCAGCGGGAAGTCGCACGCCCACCTCGAAGTCGGTGATCATCACGCTCGAGCGCCCGACGGCGCATGCCTGACCAGCCGCTCCCGGCGCTGCATGGCCTGGTGCTGACCGGCGGGACGAGTTCACGCATGGGACGCGACAAGGCGGCGCTGGTATACCATGGCGAGCCACAGTGGCGGGTGGCCGCGGAGACAGTGCGCGCGTGCGGCGCGGATCCCTTCTGGTCCTGCAGCGCAGCGCAGGCGACCACTTGGCACCTCGGCGAGCGCGCCATACTCGACGTGGTGCCCGGCCATGGTCCGGCCAGCGGATTGCACGCCGCCTTTTCACGTGGCGGGAACGACGCCTGGCTCGTGATCGGTTGTGACTATCCGTGGCTGGAGGCGCAAGATCTCGAACGCCTGCTCGCGGCGCGCGCGCCAGCGTTCGATGCCGTGACGTATCTCAACCCCGCCACGGACGACATCGAGCCGCTCATCACGCTGTGGGAACCGGCGGCGCAGCGGCAATTCCTGCGCGCGTTCGCCAACGGCGAAGATAGCGCGCGCCGCATCCTGCGGAGCTGCGCGCTGCAGGTGCTCACCCCGCGATCCGCGCAGGTGCTGGAGAACCGCAACGCAGAGTGAGCTCCGCGACGAAGGGCGTCTCGGCCAGCTGAGATTACCGCGCGTCGACGACCTGCAGCGCGTGCTCAAGGTCGCGCCAGAGGTCGCGTGCGTCTTCGAGCCCTGCGCTCAGCCGCAGGAGACCGCCTGCAATGCCGGCGGCGCGTCGAGCGTCTTCCTTGACGACGCGGTGCGTGAGGAGCGCCGGGGGCTGAATCAGCGTATCGGTGGAGCCAAGGCTCACCGCTGGCGTAATGAGACGCAGCGCCGCCACGAACGCGCGCAGGGTGGCGGCATCGTCACGGGCGAGTTCGAAGCTCAAGACACTCCCCGGGCCATCCATCTGCGTGCCAAGCAGCCCCCGTGGGTCCTGCCCCGGCAACGACGGATAGTGCACCCGGGCAATGCGCGCGTCGCCGACGAGTTGTTGGGCCAGTATGCCCGCCGTCGATTGAGCCCGCTCCACGCGCAGCGCGAGCGTGGGCAATCCCCGATGCAGCAAGTAACTGCCCATTGGATGCAACAGGCCGCCGGTCGCAACACGTACGTGCTTGATCTCACGCACCAGCGCATGCGAGCCGACCACCACGCCGGCCAGTACGTCGCCATGGCCACCGAGAAACTTGGTGGCGCTGTGGATGACGAGCGCGGCCCCCTGCTCGAGTGGTCGCTGCAACACCGGCGTCGCAAAAGTGGAGTCAACAAGCACCGGCACGGCGCCGGCTTGGCGCACCACATGGGCGATGTCCACGAGCGCGAGAGTGGGGTTGGCCGGCGTTTCAACGATCACGAGCCCGGTGTCGGCCTGCATCACCGAACCGACGGCATCCTGCGTGGTCCAGGTGACCGTCATGCCGAGCAGGCCCGACGTGAGCAGGTGATCAGCCGTGCCGTACATCGGGCGCACCGCCACCACGTGCGTGCCGCGCGACTTGGCGGCGAGCAGCGTGGCGGTCAGCGCCGCCATCCCGGAGCCGAAGGCGGCGGCATCCTCAGCGCCTTCCAGCAGCGCCAATCCCCGCTCGAAGCGATCCGTCGTGGGATTGAACAGCCGCTGGTACACGAAGCTCCCCTGCGGCGCGTCACCCATCACGAGCGAGTCGAACGAGCGCGCCGCGGCGTCGAGGTCAGGGGTGGGATAGGTGGAACTCAGGTCGAGCGGCGGTGCATGCACGCCCAACGCCGCGAAATCATCGCGACCGGCATGAACGGCGCGCGTGGTGAAGTGCGCGTCCACTGGCTGCTCCATCGGCTGCTCCATCGGCTGCTCCATCAAGCGCTCCAGAAACGGGAAAGAAGCCGTAGATTATGCACTCTCACGCTTCGGAGACAGCTATACCGAATTCAATTCGAAAATCGACGCCAGCCATGATCAGCGACCGAATAGACCGCGAGATCTTGGCCCATCTCCAGCACGATGCACGGATCTCGAACAAGGTGCTCGCGGCGCGCGTCGGGCTGGCGCCGTCGAGTTGCCTCGCTCGGGTGCGACGCCTCGAGGAGAGCGGTGCCATTCTCGGCTACCACGCCGACGTCGATCCGCGGGTTCATGGGGTCACGCTTGAAGCGCTGGTGGCGGTGCGACTCGCCGTGCACGCGCGCACCGCGATCGGTCGCTTCGAACAACACGTGGTGACCCTGCCCGAAGTCCGGGGTGTCTTCCACCTGACCGGCGCAAACGATTACCTCGTACACGTGGCCGTGCGTGATGCCGAACATCTGCGCGAGTTCGTGCTCAGCGCGTTCGCCGCACGCCCGGAAGTTGGGCACCTGGAGACGTCGCTGATCTTTTCACACCGAAGCAACCCCGGGTTCGGGACGCAAGGCAGCCGCGCCTAGCGGGCGGGTGTGATCTCGAACGTTGCGCCACGGCACGCGGGGTGCAGCGCCTGGTGCTGCGCGCGCGGCCGCGGCGGTCGGCCGGGCGCGGCAAGGACGTCGTGAATGACCACGCGCGGCTCAACCACGTAGCGCCCCGGCGCCGACACGTTGAACACATCAGCGAGATCGAGCGTTGCTTGCCGACGCTGCCCGGGCGCGAATCGCAAATACTCATCGGCGGAGGGATCGGCGCGCTTGACCGACGCGCCGCCATACGACAGCGCGCGACCGTTGTGCGTAACGACGACGAACGGGTGAAACCACCCCTCCTCGAACGGCGTGCCCCACGTGAGCAACTGGAGCACGGAGGTGCCGGCGTTCCGCAGCCGCACCGTGAGCTGTACCGGCTGACCAGCGACCGCGCTCGGCGTGACGCGCAGTTCGCACGCGACCGCCGGCGGGGCGGGAATCGCCGCCGCCCCGGACCCGCTCATCATGATCACGGCCGCGAGCCCACTGCCACGCCGCCGACTGTGCGCAACAGCCTTACGGCAGAACTGGCGTGTTCTCCGCAAAATACTCATGATTGTCGGCGTTACTGATGGCTCTGAGGATGTTGCTGATGGCGAGGCTAGCCGCGGCACTCTGCCCATACGCCCAGTCGTTCGTGCCGGCCACGGCGGTAAAGTGACTCATCTCGTGCACCAGCGTTCCGGCGCGCGAGTCGGTTCCGGTATTCCTCGCACTCCAGAACGCCTTGCAGACGTAAATTTTGTACGGCTGGCTGGGATACACGTAGGCGAAGTACGTCTTCTTGCATCCGCAGTCCACTGTGATCGGCTTGGTGGCAAAGGCATTATCGATCGCCGAAAAATTGGCCGTCACCTTGCTCGCATTCGCCGTACTCACCGTGCCGAACCATTTCGTGTAGCGCGCGCCGAGCTGGTTGGCCACCATATAGCTCTTGGCCTGGGCCGCGTACGTGGCCGCCGACGCAACCGCCGTGACGAGCTGCTGCTTTTGCGTCGTGGTACACGCGGTATAGCTCAGGAGCGCGGCCAACGCCGTGATCGACGCGGCGCTGTTCGGTCCCACGAAGGCCGACGGCCCCACGGTGGTCAGCGAGGCTCCGCGTCCCCCGAGTACGAACGCCTGCAACGGCGAACGTAGCGAAACCTGCCCGCCATTCGCGCCGCGGCTCACGAACTCGATCGTGTAGCGTCCGTTCTGCGAGAAGTCATACGCACGCGACAGTTCAATCTCGTAGTCGAACGTGACGCCGGGCGCGACCCGAATCATCGCTACCGCCGGCGACGCACCGCGCTTGATGTGCGGTCCGGCATACGACACAGGCCGCCCATCGCGCAGCACGACGAACTGCGCCGCTTCCAGATCTTCCGACGGGAGTTGCCACTCGGGCACTACGACTGTGGCGCGCGAACGATTCGCGACGGACACGCGCGCACTGACGGGCGCGTCGCCACGGAGATCGGCGGGCAGCGAGATGGCCACGTCGAGCGCACTCTGCGGTGCGTTGCCCGCGGCTACCTGCACGGAGGAGGCGTCGTTGATCGGCGCCTCGGTCAGTGTCGGCCGATCGCCGCTGCATCCGAGCGCAACGAGAATGGCGACGGCGGGGAGAACCCGCTTGACGGTAACCGACAGGGCGCGCGACAGGGTGGGCGGCACAGTGATACTCCATGAGGCGGGAAGGCGCGCGACGTCTTCTCCGCCGCGGCGCACATCTCTAGTCTAACCGTCCAACGGCCTTCGGCAACGGGCCATCCCCGTCGCGCGCGGGCATGGCTAGAGCGATTAGGCGCCGAGCCGGTCGAACGCCGCCATCAGCACCGCGAGACGCGCAGGGTCGGCCAGCGACACGTACTCGGCGGAGATGCTGATCGTTGCCGGCCTCCCTTCGATCGCATTGATGGCCATGTCGACGATGGCCGCCCCGAGTTGATCGAGCAGGATGGCGGCGGTGCCCTTGTAGTGCCGCCCTCGGGCGATTTCCCGCAGACCCTCCGGGGCCCCATCCTGCCCGCAGATGAACGACCGCGCGGGATCCTCGCCGGCGGCCGCGAACGCCTGCGCCGCGCCCACGGCGAATTCGTCGTTGATGCCGACCACAATGGATAGCTCCGGATGGGAGCGCAGCGCCCGTTCGGTTTCCGAACGGCCGGTCTCAATTGCGGCCCCCTCACCGATGGCGACGACGGTGCCACCGGCGGCCTCGATGGCCTGAGTGGGCTCCAGCCAACGAGGGGCAAACAGCGGCGTCGCCGCCAGCCCTCCCACGAGCGCCTGCGCTTCACCCTCCGGGAATCGCTCCCGAATAAAGCGTGCGGCGGCGGCACCGCACACGCGACCGGAGACCACCGAGTCGAACCCCGCTTCACCGTCGCTCCCTGGGCAGTGGGAAGGCGTAGCTGAGCAACCGGATGCCGCTCGCGTGCGCACGATCGACAAGAGGCTGCAGCGCGGCCGCGCCGATCGGCATGACGACGATCGCATCGACGCCCTGGTCAATCCAGGCGGACACCTCCGCCAACTGCTGTGCCAGATCGCCGTGACGGGTATCGCCGTGCAGCAACTCGACCCCTCCGAGCTCGACGGCGCGCGCATCCGCATAGCCACGAACCGCCTTGACCACGAGGAGCTCGGAGACGGCATGACTGAACGCGATCACGTACGGTGGCTTGACGGTGTCCTCTGGTGAACAGGGGAACGGTCATTGCCGCGGGCCGACCCGCACGCCGCCGCACGCCGCCGCCGCCGCACGACGCAGCCGCACTGCCGTTCAGAACGCCAGCATCTGGGTAAACTTCACGATCAGCGCACGGCCGGCCACCGGACTCTCCGGTGTGAGAATGCGCTGGTCGTTGTACACGATGAACAAGTCGCTCAACGGATGGTGAATGACGTTGAAGCGCACGTTGGCGTTGAACTGCTTCGTCGTTTCGTCGTACTGCGACAGTGCGTCGACGAACATATTGGTCGTAAACGAGTAGTTCACCCGAGCGGTGACCACGTTGTTGACGAACGCGAGGTTCGGCTGCGTTAACGTGGCGGCGGTCCGTTGCACCCCAACCGTGGCACGCAGCTTGTAGTTGGCGCGCAGCGTCATCGAGCCGTTGATGCTACGCTGCGTGCCGTTGTACAGGCCGCCAAACAGATAGCGCGCGGTGGCCGACACCGCTCGACTCTGGTCGGTAACCCCATACAGAGACCACTCGGTCCACGAGTAGCCGCCCGCGGCCAGCGGCGCGGCCATCTTGCGGTTGGGCCGAAACGGGGCATCGAGTCGATTGAACGTCGGATTCACCGCCACCTCGAACACGGCACCGTTGTTGAAGAACCACGAGTTCCCCGAGTGCAGCTTCTTGGCCACCATCTGACCCCGTAAGTCTTCCTGATAGTCCCAGGTGACATGGGGATGCAATTCGCGGATACCATGCGCACGCAGCCACGCCGACCGCGGGCGAAGGCCGGTGTCCAGCAGATACTTTCGCATGTCGGTGCGACGATAGAAGCCGAGGTCGTTCTGGAACCCCGCCCCAAGCTGCATCACCCCGCCTTTCACGTGAACGAAGTTCCCTTCCCGATTAATCGTGGTACGCCACGCATAGTCGCCAGTGGTGATCCCGGGCGTTTCCGTTTTCACCACGTACGAGTTCCAATCGAGATTGCCGAAAAGTCGGATATTGTTGTCCACGCCATACACGCGGTTGACGTAGCCACTGCGACGGCTCTGCACCGCGGTATCGGTGCCGCCCATGTTCATGCGCTGCATCGCGAACACGCCGATGTCGCCACCCGACCGGCCGAGGTTCTGCCGGAAGCGAATCATGCTGGAGTTGGCACGCGGATTCAGCTCATCGCCCCGCTCGGAGACGGAGAGCACGCCGAGTCGCGTCGACTCGGTCAGCTTGCCGGTGAGTCGCACACCACCGTCAATCGGGATCTGCAGGCCGGAACTACTGAGACCGATGCGCCGCGAAAAGAAGAGGAGGTTGTCCTCGTCCGGCGTTGGCGTGGGATTCACTCGGTTGTTCCGCGCCGCATCACCCACATAGAACACGCCGGAGTTTTCGAGAAAGAAATCCCGCTTCTCCGGAAAGAACTGCGAGAACTGCGTGAGGTTGACCTGTTGCTCATCGGCCTCGGCCTGCCCGAAGTCCGGATTCAACGTGACATCGAGCGTCAACCCGGGCGTGAGCGCCGCCTTCAGGTCCGCCCCCACTTCCGCATGCTTCACAAACGTGGGCTGCGGTTGCGCCGTCGTACCAACGTTGCGGACGGTGTTCGCCACCACGAACGGTTTGACGCGCAGATCGCGTCCCGACTTGCCCGTTTGCAGGCCGGCCAGATCGCCCGCGAGCGAGATGCGATTGAGATTGAAGGCGCGCGGCACCGGCGACCAGAAGTCGACTTCATTCTTGCGACGCACGTGCCGCGAGAAATTGATACCCCACGACGTCCCCCCCGCCTTGTCGAAGCGCAGCGCGCGGAAGGGGATGCGCATCTCGGCAATCCAGCCCCCCTCGTAGCGGTGTGTACGCACCTCCCACACCGCATCCCAACTCTGATTCACCTCGCGCCCTTCGAGCGCCACCTGCCGGTCGTGCCGCGCGCCTTCCACGTTCGTACTGAACACGTAGCCGTTGCGCCGGTCACCGAACGTATCGAGCAGTAACTCGAAGTCGTCCTGATCCTCTTCCTTGAAGTCCTTCTTGATATCCGTGACCAGCAACGTCCCAGGATGCGAGTCGTGCATCTTGGCGGCCACATACAGATTGGCATCGTCGAACGCCACCCAGACTTCGGTGGCTTCGGTCGCCGGTTGCCCGGTCAGCGGCTCGCTCTGGATAAAATCGGCGGCGGGGGTGGCCGTACTCCACACCGGCTCATCGAGCACACCATCGAGGCGAATGGGACCGCTCGTTTTCACGGCACGGACTTGACGGCGCGCGCCCGGTGCGGGCTTGGGGACCTGCGATGGACCCGGCGGCGACTGCTGGGCGTGAGCGTGTTGCGGGGGCAGCGTGAGTACGGTGCCAAGCACGGTACACGCGAGCAGTCGGGTGGCGATCAGCTTCACTGGCGCGGCACTCCCAGCAGCGAGACATCCCCATCGAAGGTCACGACGCGTGGCTTGGCCGCGAGCGCGATGGGTACGGTGATCGTCGACGTATGGCGTGCGGGCACCGTGATGCGCACGCGCTTCACGAGGCCGCTCGCCGTGGTGACGTCGACAGCGACGGACAGCCGATACGGCGCAAACCGAGCGCCTTGCCGGATGGTAACGCGAAGTTGACGCGCCTTCTCGTTCCACGACCATGACGCGTCCACGTCCGCAAACCCGGGGCGACGCATCCACTGCTCAAAGAACCAGTCAAGCTGACGTGACGACGTCCGTTCGAACGCGCGCTGGAGGTCGCCGGTCAGCGCATTCCCATGACGGTGCGCGGCGTAATACGCGCGGATGCCGCGAAAGAACGCCGAGTCGCCAATCTCGCGTCGCAGCATGTGCAATGTAAAGCCAGCCTTCTCGTACACGTTGGTGTTGAGCACTCTGGACAGATCGTCGAGCGTGGTGTCGATCACGGCCTTCTCCCCGGTGATCGGCGACTTGAGCGTCCTCGTACGAATGCTGCGCATGTCGGCCAGGAACGCACTGTCACCGTGCGCGTGCTCGATCCAGAGCGCCGCGAAGTAGGTGGCAAATCCCTCCGACAGCCAGACATGTGGCCATTCGCGCTCCGTCACCGCATCGCCGAACCACTGGTGCGCCGTCTCGTGTGCGATGAGGGATTCTCCGGGCGATCCCGGCGTAAACAGCCGTTCGTCATAAAAGATCGCGCCGGCGTTTTCCATGCCGCCGAACCGCGTAGACGACGCGACATGCGCCAGCTTTTCGTACGGGAAGGGTCCCACCAGCGTTGAGAAGAAGGCGACGATGTCACCGGCGCGCGCAAAGCTCCCCGGCATGGCGGCACGACGGCCAGGGCTCGTCCACACGGACTGGCGCACACAGCCGGCCCCTTCGGCGAGGCCGCACGCCGTGTCACCCAGCTCGAGCACCGCAAACGGGGACACGCCAATCACCATCAACCCGGTGTAGATCGGCCGCACCGTGCGCCAATGCGTGCGCACCAGTGGCGAGTTGGCCGGCCCCGACTCCGGCGTCTCCTCCACCAGCTCACCGTTCGCGATCACGCGATGTGTGGATGGCGCGCGCACGATCCAATCCACGAGCGCCTTGTCGGACGGATGATCGACCGTGGCCAGCCATTGGCGCGCGCGGTCGGGAAAGTTGTCACCGAAGGCGGTCCAGCCCAGGACGGAGTCGCGTCGCACGATGAGGCCATCCGTGGGCAAGCCGCGATAGAACACGGCCACGCGCACCGTATCATTGCGGCCACTCGGCAACGCCACACGCACACTATCGCCAGGGCGCGTAAACGGCACTCGAACACCGTTCACGCGCGTGGAGTCCACGCGCATGGCCGATGTCAGGTCGAGCGAGAGCCACGACGCGTCGCGGCGCACCGCCGTCGTCGTGGCCGCGAAGTGGATCGTTTCGGGGAAGGCGCGCGCCGGAAAGTCGACGCGAAACTCGTAGTGCAGTACATCGACACCGGCACGGCGAGCGCCCGTGCGACTGGGCGACTCCTGCGCCGCGACCACGGAGGCGGCCATCGACGGCACGAGCAGCGCCACGACGGCCAATAGGCGAAGGAGAGAAGGCATCGGGAGATGCTAGTGCGCACGGAGACGACCAGCAAGGTAACCATCCAGTGCGCCTGCTCCGTCTGCGTCTGCCCTACCTCACCACGCCCGTTCCGCCCCCGTCCAGTCAAGAAAGCTTCCCGTTTTCTCGCGCGGCAACCGCTCCATCTGACTCAGCAACCCAAGCGCCGCTTCATCGATCGGCACGCGGAACGCCGGCCCATCGGGCGTGGTCGCGAAGTGCCCGGGGTTGCCGAGCATCAGCACAATGCGTTCCTCGCTCAGATCATGTGCGAGGGCGCGCATGTGCATGTGCAACGCCGCACTGCTGGCGCAGGTGGCGTAGTCGCCGCCCTGCGTCTTGCCGGCGAGCGAGCCGAGCCAGCTGCTCACCACCAGCACCCGCGCGCCGTCGCGATTGGCGAGAAAGGGCAACAGCGTGCGCACTAACAGCAGCGGCGCCACCGCATGCCGCCGGTAATGCTCGGTGAGGCCCGTGCCTGACAGTGTGGACAATGTTTCGTCGCGTTCCGTATCGGCGAGCTTCTCATGCTGCCCCGGCTCGGCTGGCGCGATGATCAGCTGATCCAACGTCTCCGTCAGACGCTCGAGCACCGGCACCGCGTCGGCCACTAACGACGGATCAGCGGGGTCGAGGGCGATCAGCTCCAGTCCACCGTACTCGGCACGCAGATCCGCCAGCACTGGCACGCGCGCCGGATTGCGGGCCGCCGCGTACACCTTGTCGCCGCGAATCAGACACTGCCGCACCAGCTCCACGCCGAATGGCCGCGCGGCACCGGTAATCAAGGTGCGACGAGGCGACGCCAGCGCATGCATGGCGGCCCCCGTCACGAGGCACCGCCGCGCGTAGTCCGCAGCACCGCTTCCACCGCACTCACCGTCGCATCGATCTCGATGGGACGATTGGCCCGCGCGTAGTCTTCACGTTGATGCAGCTCCACCAGCATGCCGGGATCCTTGAGCACGTGTCCGGTGAGCACCGCAACCACGGTGTCACCTGCTCCGATGATACCGTCTCGCACCAATTGCCGCACGCCGGCCACGCTGGCCGCACTCGCCGGCTCGCAGCCCACCCCGGCCCCATCGATCGTCACCTTGGCATCGATGATCTCGTCGTCGGTAGCCGAAATCACCAGCCCGTCGGTCTCGCGGATCGCCCGCACGGCGCGATCCCACGACGCCGGGTCACCAATGCGAATGGCCGTTGCAATCGTGTCCGCCTGTACGGTGTAGCGCGTCGCGAAATCCTCGCGGAAGGCCCGCGCGAACGGGGCCGCGCCAGCCGCCTGCACGCTCACAAGGCGCGGCACTTTCGTGATGAGCCCAAGCGCCTTCGCTTCGCGCAGCGCCTTCCCGAACGCGGCGGTGTTCCCCAGGTTGCCAGCGGGCAACACGATGAAGTCGGGTGCGTTCCACCCGAGCTGCTGCAACATCTCGAATACGATGGTCTTCTGCCCTTCCACCCGCCACGGATTGATGGAATTGAGCAGATAGATCCCGAGCTCGCGTGAGGCCTGCTGCACCAACCGCAGGCACTCGTCGAAGTCGCCCTTCACCAGTAAGGTGCGCGCGCCGTACGACAGCGTCTGTGCCAACTTGCCGAGCGCAATCTTGCCGGCTGGTACGAACACGAGTCCGGGAATGCCGGCCTGTGCCGCGTACGACGCCAGCGCCGCCGACGTGTTGCCGGTACTCGCACACGCCACGGCACTGGCGCCAATCCGCACGGCCTGCGTGGTGCCCACGGTCATGCCGCGGTCCTTGAACGAGCCGG
>CAITQY010000656.1 GCA_903894655.1 uncultured Gemmatimonadota bacterium | reverse complement strand
CCACCGTGACCGTGACCGTGGCCGGCGTGGCGGCGTAGGTGCCATCGGCCGTGCGCACGGGACGTATGGTAATCGTGTACTCGCCGGCGGGGCCGTCGACCCAACTCACGGTGCCGGTTGCGGCACGCGAGAAGGCGGCGTTGGCGACGGTGATCGCCGCATTGGTGCCCGTGGGCAGTCCGGCCACCGCGATGCTCAAGACGCCCGGCGGAATCGGTGCAGGCGTGGGCGGCGGTGGCATGGTCGGGCCGGCCGGCGAATCGCCTCCGGCGCAGGCCGAGAGCAGGGAGAGCGTACAGAGCAGCGTAAAGCGCAGCGTAAAGCGCGTCGAGAATCGTCGCATGGACCAGGCGTTGAAGGCTGAGCTAAGGACGATTGACAACGCCGAACGCACCAACCGCGCGAGGCGATTGGTGCGTTCGAGTACTGTGCGTGATACCACCCGCCGTGACGTGATGATCCCGGTTCTGGAACGCGAGACGGTCGAGCTAGAAGAGCATCATCATGGGGGCTTCGAGCAGCCCACGTAGCGTGTGCAGGAACTTGGCACCGACGGCGCCGTCGATCACGCGATGATCGCAGCTGAGCGTGACGCGCATGCGCTGACGCGGCACGAATTGGCCGTTCTCCCACACCGGCTTCGTTTCCGTGGCCCCGACGGCCAGAATTGCGGCTTCGGGCGGGTTGATGATGGCCGTGAACTGATCGATTCCGAACATGCCGAGGTTGGACACGGAGAACGTACCGCCGGTAAACTCGGCGGGCTGCAGCTTCCGTTCACGCGCCTTCTTCGCGAGTTCGCGTGCTTCCTTACCGATCTGTCCGAGCCCCTTGAGCTGGGCGTCGCGGATGACGGGCACGATGAGGCCGTCGTCGGTGGCCACTGCCACGCCAACGTGCGCCGCACTGAAGTAGCGAATGGCATCGCCCATCCAATGCGCGTTGCACTCCGGGTGCCGTGTGAGCGCGATGGCGACGGCTTTGATGATGATGTCGTTGACGGACACCTTGTACTGATCGCCGTTGGCCACCATCTGTTCGCGCAGCTGCCCCACCTTCGTCATGTCGATTTCCGACGTGAGGTAGAACGTGGGTACGGGGCCGATGGACTCGCTCAGTCGACGCGCGATCGTTTTGCGCATTTGCGTGAGGGGCACGTCCTTGAACTCGCCGTCGATCTGCATGGCGGTGGCGACGGCCGTCGGGGCAGCCTTCGACGACGCGGCGGCCGGTACGGCGGCTGGTGCCGTGTTGCTCGCGGCGACCGGCGCTGCGGCGGCGGCGCCCTCGATGTCGCGACGGATCACGCGGCCACCCGGTCCGCTGCCATGAATCGCGCCGATGTTGACGCCCTTTTCGGCGGCCATGCGCCGCGCGAGCGGCGACGAGCGCACGGGGCCGCTCGGCGCCGTGGATTCGGCGACGGGTGCGGGTGCTGCCGTGGGTGCGGCTGAGGGAGCGGGTGCCGAGGGAGCGGCCGCCGCTGATGCCGCCGGCGCCGGGGCGGATCCGCCGGTGAGTGCAGAGATGTCTTCGTCGGCGGCGGCGATGACGCCGATCACCACGCCGACCGTGGCGGTGGTCCCCTCGGGGATCAACCGCGCGCGCAGAATGCCGTCGCCGCGCGCGACGAGCTCCATGATCGCCTTGTCGGTTTCGACTTCACCGATCGTGTCGCCGGACTTCACGGCGTCACCGACGTTCTTCACCCACTTCACGAGGCGTCCTTCCTCCATCGTGGGAGAAAGCGCCTCCATCATCACTTTTGTTGCCATGATCGCTGGGTCAGTCGAGGTAGAGAACCTGTCGGATTGCCGCGATCGTCTTCGGCAAGTCGGGCTTGGCGGCCTTTTCGAGACTCTTGGTATACGGCATCGGTGCATCGGCCTGATGCACGCGGAGCACCGGTGCATCGAGGTAGTCGAAGCAGTGGCGCTGGACGTAGTCCACCACCTGCGCGCCGACGCCACACACTTCCCATCCTTCTTCCACGACGACACACCGGTTCGTCTTCTTCACCGACGCCGTGATGGCATCGACGTCCATCGGACGGATCGTGCGCAGGTCGACGACGTCGCAGGTGATGCCTTCCTTGGCCATCTGATCGGCGGCTTGTAGCGCCACCAGCACCATCTTGCCATGCGACACCAGCGTGACGTGCTCGCCTTCACGCTTGAGCTCCGCTTTCCCGATCGGCACGATGTAGTCGTCGTCGGGGACTTCGCCCTTCGTGTTGTACAGCATCTCGCCTTCCAGGAAGCACACCGGATTGTCGTCCCGGATGGCGGCCTTGAGCAGTCCTTTGGCATCGTACGGCGTGGCGGGGGCCACGACCTTGAGACCGGGAATGTGGGCCAGCCACGACTCCCAGGCCTGCGAGTGCTGCGCGCCCAGCTGCAGCGCCGCACCGTTCGGGCCGCGGAACACCATCGGCATCGGGAACTGCCCACCCGACATGTACAGCATCTTGGCGGCGGCATTCACGACTTGGTCGATCGCCAACAGCGCGAAGTTCCACGTCATGAATTCGATGATCGGACGCAAGCCGGCCATTGCGGCGCCGACACCGACGCCGGCGAAGCCGAGTTCGGTGATGGGCGTGTCGACCACGCGCATCTCGCCGAATTCCTGCAGCAATCCCTTCGAGACTT
>CAITQY010000655.1 GCA_903894655.1 uncultured Gemmatimonadota bacterium | reverse complement strand
CGACGGCATTATTCACTACCTCGGCCGCAACGACGACCAGCTCAAGGTGCGCGGGGTGCGCATCGAACCGATGGAAGTTGAAGCGGCGGTGCGCGGAATTCCCGGCGTAAGCCAGACTGCGGCGACATGGTTTCCCACGAAAATGGGATCGCGTTCCATCGTCGCAGCCGTGGTGTTCAAACCCGGCGTCCAACTGACGTCGCAGGAACTCCATGTGCGCCTGTCGAGGATCCTGCCGCCGTCCATGGTTCCGGCACGCTTTGTCTTCTGCCCGGCACTCCCGCTGCTGCCGAGCGGGAAGATCGATCGCGCCGCCATCCGCGAGCGTTCGGCAAAGATGCCCGATGAAATCCCGCCCGAAGCGATTCCGGACGCGGTCACTGAGACGGAACGAATCCTCATCGGCATTTGGGAACGCGTGCTCGGCGTGCGGCCCGTGCACCGGACTGATCACTTCTTCACCGTCGGAGGAGACTCGTTGTCGGCGGTGACGGTGATTCTCGAGGTGGAAGCCGCCTTTGCGATCTCGCTCACCGTCCGCGCGATGTTCGAGCGGCCGACGCTCGATGGCTTTGCGGAGCGCGTGGACCGCGCGCGAGTCCAGTCGGAGGGGTCCGGAAATACTGAGTTCATTTATCCGCTCGTCGAGCAGGGGCGCGGCAACCCGATTTTCTTCAGCCATGTCGAGCTGCCGCTCGCGCGAAACGGCGTGTGGAAGGCCGGCTGCCCTCTCTATTCCATGACGCTGTGGGCGCACGGGAAGGGATTTGCGTCCGCAAGAACGATCGAGGAGTTGGCGCGCGATCATATCGAACGCATCCGTTCGATCCAGCCCCATGGACCGTACCGTCTGGCGGGTTACTCCTTCGGCGGCCTGGTCGCGCTGGAGGTCGCCCAGCAACTGCAACGCGCGGGCGAAACGATGGAACTGCTGTTCCTCCTCGACCCCAGTGAGCCGTTCCAATCGCAAAGCAAAGTGGAGCCCGAGCTGTATGAGAAGAAGCGCACCCGCGGACGCGAAAGGCTGGCCGCACGGATCATGCGCCACGCCCGCTATCTGGCGCGACATCCGCGGGAAACCGTGCCGTATGTCACGACGCGCGCCATCGGCATAGGCCGGCAGCTCATTCACGAAGCACCGCAGGGAATCCGGGAGTGGATGTGCTATGCACTCGTCCATCTGCATGGCCGGAATGCCAACCCACTTACCACACGGCTTCTGCCGAAGAACCGTTGGCCGGCGTTCTGGTATGTCTCCAAGCGACTCGGCCAGTCCTACGTCCCGCGTCCATACGACGGTGCCGTACTCGCAGTGTTCCTGAATGACACCGCTGGGTACGCCAACTGGCAGTCTCTGCTCGGCCCGAATGCCGATGTGCTCTTTGTCGATTCGGACCACACCGGGGAAACCGGGTTATTCTCCGCTGAAGCGCTCGCGCAGTGGCTTGATGTGCTGCGTGTCCGGCTCGACGTTCACGCCAAGGCTTAGCCATGAATCAAGAACCAGTCTCACATCAGGAAGCGCGTCAGCGGGATCGGCAATTAGGCATCCGCGTGCAACTCGACCGAAGTGTCTCCGATTTGGCCGATGACGACATCGGATCATTGCTCGACCTCCTAGCCCATCATGGAGTGCTCTGCATCGCCAAGCAGTCACCCATCGCGCCGCGCCAACTGCACGACTTTTGCCGCAGGTGGGGCGAGGTCGTCGAGCTCCCTTCGGGATTGGCCCTCGCCAACCAGGAACCCGGCCTGCCAAGCATCACGCGCGTCGGCAATATCCGCCCCGACGGCAGCATCATCCCCGGAGTCCGCTTCGCCGAGTACTGGCATCACGATGGCGACTTCTGGCAGCCCGGGCAGAACTTCATCGTGAATTTCCTGAGCGCCGTCCAGATTGCCCCGGTCGGCGGCCGCACTGGGATTCTCGATTCACGGCTCGGCTATGAGATGCTGTCGGATTCGCTTCGGGCTGAACTGGCGGACGCGCACATTTGGGTGCGGGCGTCTGAAATCAGCGATTTCAAGAAAGCCGCACCGCACGAATTGCCACCCGACGCGCGACATCCCGTTTGTCTCCCACATCCCATCACACAGCAGATCGCCCTCTATCTTCCCGACTCAGCCACCGGGATTCAGAACAAGGACGACCAGTTCCTGACGACGGTCGAAAGCGTCATCGAATCGTTTCAAGAGAAGGTGGGGCTTTATGAGCACGTGTGGGAGGACGGCGACTTGCTCATCGTGGACAATCTCCAGGTCATGCACCGGAGCATGGGTGGCTACGGGAACCATCCCCGCCTGCTTTACCGCTGCCAAGCGCGCGTGGTGCCTGCTTGACGCCGAGGCTCATCGATTTCGGAATCGGCGGAACCAGGCGCTGAGCGCATTCCCGGCCGTGAGCATACTGCCGTCACGATGACGCTCGACAGAGCGCTTCGCGCGCCCCTCACCGGGAAGACTTCCCTGCCGTGCCTCGCGAACCGAGCGCTCGAGCGCGGCGTATCGCAACGCCTCACATTCCTTCTCCCGCACGCCGCTGATGATCTCGAGCGTCCGGCCCGTCATCGCGACCAACGCCTCGACCGAGTACGTTTCAAATGGCGAGGCTTTGAATCCGGCATGTCGGGCGCCGAGGACCAGCGTGGAAATCTTT
>CAITQY010000654.1 GCA_903894655.1 uncultured Gemmatimonadota bacterium | reverse complement strand
GCGTTCATGCAGGGCATGATCAGCCACCATGCGCAGGCCGTGACCATGTCGTCGTTTGCCGACCCCAACCGCGCGAGCTCAGAAGTGCGCGTGCTGGCCGGACGGATTACCGTGGCCCAAACCGACGAAATCGCCTTCATGAAAACGTGGCTCGGCAAACGCAAGCAGTCCGTGCCGCCCGGTGACATGGAGGCCATGGCCCATGCGCATCACGCCGGCATGGACATGTCGAGCATGGGTGGCGGCGGCATGAGCAGCATGGGTGGCATGATGCCCGGCATGCTCACCACCGCCCAGATGGACACGCTCAAGTCCGCAACGGGTTCGGCCTTCGACTGGTACTTCCTGACGTTCATGATCCAGCACCACCGCGGCGCCATCAGCATGGTCGATGAACTCATGAGCGCCAAGGGTGCGGCCAACGATGACGACGTGTTCAAGTTCGTCTCCGACGTAGTGGCCGATCAGAGCACCGAGATCGACCGTATGGAGTTGATCCTCAAGTCCCGCCCGCGTCCGTAGCGCCCCTGTTGTCGCCATCGCTCGCCACCTTCACTCACGCCAACACACCTCGATGCCCATACCCTCTCGATCGCTGCTCGCCGGCGCCCTGCTCATCGCCGCCAGTACGACGGCGGCCACCACGCTGCACGCGCAGCCCAAGCCCGACCCGCGCGTCGGCCTCAAAGCCGGGTGGTTTGACGCCGGTGAGGCCGCGTGGAACATCAAGCTCGTGTCCACCACGAAGCCCTCAGAGTCCTTCCTCAACATGAGCACGCCCGGTGACGCGCGGCTCAAGAACTCCGATCTCGCCTTCAGCGGCAACTTGGTCTTCCAGGGCAACTACAGCGGCTGGCAGGTCTGGGACATCGGCAATCCGCGCAAGCCGAAACTTCGTACCGCGTTCGTATGCCCTGGGTCGCAGAGCGATGTCACCGTGTACGGCAACCTGCTCTTCGTGTCGGCCGAGGCCGTCAGCGGGCGCGTTGACTGTGGCCTCGGTGGCGTCGAAGCCGAAGTCAGCAAAGATCGCGCGCGCGGTATCCGAATTATCGACATCAGCGATGTCGAACATCCGAAAACGATCACGACGGTCCAGACCTGCCGCGGCTCGCACACCAACACGCTCGTCACCGACCCGAAGGATCCGGACAACATTTACGTGTACGTCTCCGGCTCGGCCGGCGTACGCTCGGCCGACGAACTGGCCGGCTGCTCGGCGCTGTCGCCGGACGTCGATCCGAACTCGGCGCTCTTTCGCATTGAAGTGATCAAGGTGCCGGTGAAGAATCCGGCCGCAGCGGCGATCGTGAGCTCGCCCCGCATCTTTGAAGGACTCACCGAAGCGACGCGTCATGGCGAGGCGGCATCCGACCGTCGCGAACGTCCGGCCGGAACGCCAGCGCGCCCCTCGGTGGCGGGACGCGGCCCCACCCAGTGCCATGACATCACCACCTATCCGGCCGTCGGGCTCGCCGGTGGTGCGTGCAGCGGCTACGGCATCCTGCTCGACATCCGCGACGTCAAGAACCCGAAGCGCATCTACGCGGCCGCCGACACGAACATGTCGGCGTGGCACTCGGCCACGTTCAGCAACGACGGCAGCAAGGTGCTCTTCTCCGACGAATGGGGCGGTGGTTCATCCCCTCGGTGCCGCGCGACCGACAAGGTGGAATGGGGCGCCGACGCGATCTTCGTGCGCAACGGCGACAAGCTCGACTTCAAAAGTTATTTCAAGCTCCCCGCCGCGCAGACGAGCAATGAGAACTGTGTCGCGCACAACGGCTCGCTCATTCCGATTCCCGGCCGCGAAGTCATGGTGCAGTCGTGGTATCAGGGCGGGATCAACGTGTTCGACTGGACCGATCCGAATCACGCCTTCGAAGTCGCGTTCTTCGACCGTGGACCGATGGACTCCACCGCGCTGGTCGGTGGCGGGCACTGGTCGGCCTACTGGTACAATGGCCTGATCTACGGTTCGGAAATTTCCCGTGGTCTCGACGTGTGGGAACTCGCGCCCAGTGAATTCGTGTCGAAGAACGAACTCGATGCCGCCAAGCTCGTGACGTACGCGTACTTCAACGCGCAGGAACAGCCGCAGGCCGTGTGGCCGGCAGCGTTCGTCGTGGCGCGTGCTTACACCGACCAGATGGCGCGCAACAGCGCGGTGCCGAAGGCGTGGCTGGATGGCGTGCTGGCGCAGTTGGCCGCGGCTGAAAAGGCCAAGGGCGGCGCGCGGTCGTCTGCCCTGAATACGCTGGCAGCGCAACTCGACAAGGACGCCGCCGGGAGCCCCGAGTCGGTGCGCGTGCAGGCACT
>CAITQY010000653.1 GCA_903894655.1 uncultured Gemmatimonadota bacterium | reverse complement strand
GAGTAGCTGGTGGCCGTTGCGTCTGACACAGCAGTCGCGGGCTCTCGTTGACCTGTTACCGCCCTACACGCCGTCTCCGCGTGCTGAGCCGAATTTGGCCGACGGCCGCTCGATTGTTGGAGCCGCGCGGCGTGCCGCCGAGTCCAGACCTGCCGCTGAACATCACGCGGGAACCACGTCGCTGACCAATCGTTGATGCTGCGTGCGGAAAGTTCCGGTAAACCGTCGCGTTGTGGTACGCGAACACTTGCGTACAAATACGGTGACGGGCATACTTCCCGCTTGCAAAAATCGGGTTGACACAGACTTACACGCATGACTTCGGCTTCAGTTCGTCACCAGCCCATCCGGTGCGCGCTCACCGTTGGGGTTGTGCGTAACGCGTGTCTTCCGCAACCAACGCCTTCCCGGCCCCAAAGTCGATGACGGTTAAGAAGAAGTGGACGGTGATTCCTGCGTTTCTCGCGCTTGCGGCAGCGGCCACGCTGCTGTCGGCCTACAGCGGCGCGTCATCGTCGCAAGGCCTGCGCGTCGAACAACCCGTCAAGTTCGTTCACGCGCCGCACGTGGCCAAAGCTGGCATGAACTGCCTGTATTGTCACAGCGCGGCGAACAAGTCGCCCGATCCGGGCAACGCCGCCGTCTCGACGTGCATGGGCTGTCACCTCATCGTGAAGCCACAGGCGCCCGAGATCAAGAAGGTCGCGGCCTTCTATGCGAAGGGGCAGGCGATCCCCTGGAATCGCGTGCATAAGGTGCCTGACTATGTGCAGTTCCCGCACATGCGTCATGTCAACGCCGGTGTCACCTGCCAAACCTGCCATGGCCAGATCCAAAAGCAGGGTGCTCAGGGACCCGACACCAACTACGTGCCCGTACAGCAGGTGAACTCGCTCAACATGGGCTGGTGCATCAACTGTCACGTGCAGGGCTACAAGCCCGCTGAAGGCGCTCGCCTGGCCGGAATGCCGGTCACGCCCGAGCTGGAAGCAGCGCCGCCGAAAAAAGCGCGCTACGATTGCGCGACCTGCCACTACTGATCGTCATCTGACCCTCGACCACGGGGCCACGGCGCGTAGTCTGCGCGCCGCATGCCCTGTGCAGCCGCCCGGAGCGGAGTGACTGCATGAGCACTGAAGCGGGGACCGGCGTTAAGCGCCGAGAATTCCTCAAGATCCTAGGCGCCACGGGTGCGACGACCGCGGTGGTGGGCTGCTCCTCCGAAAAGGTGGGGAAGCTCATTCCGTACGTCGCGTCACCTGACAACACCGTGCCGGGCGTGTCGCAGTATTACGCGACCACCTGCCGCGAGTGCGCCACGGCTTGCGGCGTCATGGCCGAAGTCCGCGACGGCCGTCCGATCAAGCTGGATGGCAATCCCGACCACCCCATGAGCCGCGGCGCGATCTGCTCCGCTGGCCTCTCGGCGGTGCAGGGGTTGTACAATCCCGATCGCTATCGCACGCCGATGATTCGCGAGGGCAACGCCCTCAAGCCCACCACGTGGGACAAAGCGTACGAGCTGCTCGCCCAGAAGATCGGCGAGGTCAAGAGCCGCACGCAGGCGTCCAACGTCGTGTTCGTGAATCAGCACGAGTCGGGCACCTTCCCGGGCTTCCTCGATCAGTGGCTCTCGGCACAGGGCATGCCGGCGCATTTCAGCGTCGACTCCGCCGCCCCACTGGCCACGATTGCAGCCAATCAGAAGGCGTACGGCACCGCATGGCCGGCGCTCGATTTCAACGCCGCGAAGCTGGTGATCAGCTTCGGTGCCGACTTCCTCGACGGCTGGGGACACAGCGTCCCCCAGCAGCTCGATTGGGCCGACGCCCGTGCCAAGCTGGAAGGCGCGCCGCGTCTCGTCTATGTCGGCGCTCGCCGCTCCCTCACCGGCCTCAACGCCGATCAGTGGATCGCCGCCAAGCCGGGCAGCGAAATGGAGATCTGTGCCGCCCTCACGGGTTCGGGCACGATGGCCGCTGCCGCCGATGCCTCGGGCGTCCCAGTGGCCACCCTCGAAGCGCTGGCCAAGGCCGTCGCCAACGCCGGCAACGGCGTGATGGTCATCTGCGGTACGACCACCGCCAATGCCGTCGACTGTGCCGTCATGGCGGCCGAGATCAACAAAAAGGCCGGTGCTGTCGGTGTCACGATCAAGCCGGCCGCCGGTCATGGTGGCTTCAACGGCCTTGCGTCGTACGCCGATCTGGCCGGTGCTGTCGCGAAAATGGATGCCGGCAGCGTGCCCCTCGCCTTCGTGCGCGGTGCCAACCCGGCTCACACCATGCCCAAGTCGGCCGGCTTCGCCGCCGCCTTTGCCAAGGTGCCGTTCAAGGTGTCGTTCTCGTCGGTCCCCGATGAAACCGCCCAGCTGTGCGATCTGATCCTGCCCGATAATCACTGGCTCGAGAGCTGGGGCGATGCGGTCAGCATGCAGGGCCAGATCGGCCTGCAGCAGCCCACCCTCGAACCGGTGTTCGACACGAAGGCCACCGCCGACGTGCTCATCGCGCTCGCCAAGAAAGATCAGGCGCTGGCCGCGAAGTACACCGCCGCCGATTACCGCGGCTGGTTCATCAGCAAGTTCCCCGGCGGCGGAGCGGCCTTCACGACCGCGCTCACCAAGGCCACCATCAGCGGTGCACCGCTGGTCGCCACCGCGACGCGCACCTTGTCCGCCGCCCCCACCCCGGCTGATGCTGGTGCGGGTGACTACTTCGTGCATGTCTATCCGTCACCCACGCTCGGTGATGGTCGCGGCGCCAACAAGCCGTGGTTGCAGGAGCTCCCCGATCCCGTCACCAAGATCGCGTGGCAGTCCTGGGTAGAAGTTCACCCCACCACGTTCAAGAAGCTCGGCCTCGTCGAAGGACAGCACCTCACGGTTGAAACGGCCGCCGGCAAGATCACCGCCCCAGCGTACCGCTACATGGGCGTGCGTCCCGACACCGTGGCGATCTCGCTCGGCCTCGGGCACACGGCCTACGGTCGGTTCGCGCAGAATGTCGGCATCAACGCCTACGACCTCCTCGCGAGTGGGTGGGACGCCTCCGGCGCCCTCACGCTCTCCGGCACGAAGGGCAAAGTCACCGTTTCGGCGGAGACGTCGCAGCTGGTCACCACCGAAGGCTCCGCCCGTCAGCACGGCCGTGGTATCGGTCAGGCCATGACGCTCGCGGCGTTGCTTGGACAGGAAGCCGAGGAAGGCGAGCACGAGGAGCACGCCATCCCCGGTCTGCCCTCACAGGATTTCAAGGCCGGGCTCAAGTCGCCCATCGCCGCTGACGCGCAGGGTGAGCTGGCCAACCCGGACGCGAAGGATCTCGGGATGTACGCCCCCGATCACGTGCAGAAGATGGAGAAGCGCCGCTGGGCGATGACCATCGATCTCGCACGCTGCACGGGGTGCTCGGCGTGCGTCACCGCCTGCTACAGTGAGAACAACATTCCGACGGTCGGCGCGCCCTATCAGGGTCGTGCCCTCAGCCCGACGGTGTGGGATGAGCGTCCGGGGGCGAACATCATCAAGGGCCGTGAAATGGCCTGGATCCGCCTCGAGCGCTACTACGAAGGCAACGAGAATACGGAAAACGAGTTCTCGCCCGACTTCGACACGCGCTTCGTGCCGATGATGTGTCAGCACTGCGGCAATGCGCCCTGCGAGCCGGTGTGCCCCGTGTACGCCACGTATCACTCGCCCGACGGCCTCAACGTGCAGGTCTACAACCGGTGCGTCGGTACCCGCTACTGCAGCAACAACTGCCCGTATAAGGTCCGCTACTTCAACTGGTTCGGCTACGGTGAGCCGGAGCGCAAGCAGTACGCGTGGCCGGAGCCGATGCACTGGGGTCTCAACCCCGACGTGACCGTGCGCGGCAAGGGCGTCATGGAGAAGTGCACCTTCTGCGTGCAGCGTATCCGTGAAGCCGAGCACCGCGCCAAGGCCGAAGGCCGTGAGGTCAAGCCCGACGAGTTCACGACCGCCTGCTCACAGGCATGCCCGTCTCGCGCCATCATCTTCGGTGACGCGGCCGACGAAAACTGGACCGTAGCGAAGCTCGCCTATGACCGTCGTGCCTACCACGTGTTCGAAGAACTGAACACGTTCACCGCCGTGGTCTATCTCAAGAAGGTCAACTATCCGGCGCCGGCATCCCCGGCGCAGGCCTGAGGGCATCGCACATGGCATCCGTAGGATATCCGGTGCGTGAGGGCATTCGTGGGCCGAACATCGCGTCGGCCGACGTGCAGCTCCCCGCCGTCAAGGATTACGAGCAGGTCGATCGCGAGATCATCGCGACGCTCGGCTTCACGAAGAAGTGGTTTATGGGCCTCAGCGTCGCCGTCCTGGCGATGCTGATCGGCGCCTCCGCGTGGATCTACCAGATCTACTGGGGCCTCGGTCAGGCCGGGTACGAGCCGCCGGTGATGTGGGGCAATTTCATCATCACGTTCGTTTTTTGGGTCGGTATCGGTCACGCCGGTACGCTCATCTCGGCCATCCTGTTCCTCTTCCGCGCCGGCTTCCGCACCTCGATTTACCGCGCCGCTGAAGCGATGACGGTGTTCGCGGTTATGACGGCCGGTCTGTTCCCGATCATTCACATCGGGCGCCCGTGGAAGTTCTTCTGGCTGCTGCCGTATCCGAACTGGCGCCTGCTGTTCCCGAACTTCAAGTCGCCGCTCGTGTGGGACGTCTTCGCCATCTCGACGTACCTCACGATCTCGACCACGTTCCTCTACATCGGCCTGATCCCCGACATCGCGGTGCTCCGCGACAAGGAAACCAACCCGATGCGCAAGCGGATCCTCGCGATCCTCTCGCTCGGCTGGCGGAACAGCGACCGTGAATGGCGTCACTTCGCGAAGGCTTATCTCTTCCTCGCAGCCTTCAGCACCCCGCTCGTGCTCTCCGTGCACTCAGTCGTTTCCTTCGACTTTGCCATGGCGCTCACCCCGGGTTGGCACGCCTCGATCTTCCCGCCGTACTTCGTCGCCGGCGCCATCTTCTCCGGCTTCGCCATGGTGTGGACCATTGCGATCCCGATGCGGAAGTGGTTCAAGCTCGAGCACTACATCACGCTCAACCACCTCGACGCCACAGCCAAGGTCGTGCTGTTCACGTCGATGGTCGTCGGGTGTGCGTACATGATCGAGTTCTTCATTGCCTGGTACAGCGGCGTCCGCGCGGAGCAGGAATTCTTCTGGAACCGCGTGTTCGGTCAGTGGTGGTGGGCGGCGTGGATCATGTTGCTCTGCAACATGTCCCTCCCCATGTCGCTCTGGTCGCAGAAGCTGCGTCGCAATCCCACGTGGTTGTTCGTGCTCTCGCTGTTCATCAACCTCGGCATGTGGTTTGAGCGCTTCGTCATCGTGGTGCCGTCGCTCTCCCATGAGTTCGAGCCCTGGCAGTGGGGTAGCTACGCGCCCAGCTGGGTCGACATGGCATTCCTCGTCGGCTCGTTCGGTTGGTTCTTCATGTGGTTCCTGCTGTTCGTGAAGCAGCTGCCCGTGATGGCCATCGCCGAGCTTAAGGAAATCGTCGCGCCGCGCGTCAAGCACGGCCACGGCGGAGGGCATCACTGATGCAAGGTGTCGTCGGAGCATTCCATGAGATCGACACGACGGTTGCGGCCATCGAAGATCTCAAGAAGAAAAAGCTTGGCGAGGTCACGGTCTATTCGCCGACCATCCGCCACGAACTCGAGCACGCGATCGACGCCCCGCAAAGTGTCGTTCGCCGGTTCACCCTGATCGGCGGCCTCCTCGGCGTCAGCTTCGGCTACTGGGTGGCCATCTGGTCGTCCACCTACTGGCCTCTCGTGGTCGGTGGTAAGGCTATCGCCTCGTGGATTCCGTATACCATCATTGGATTCGAAGTGATGGTACTCGTCGGCGCGCTCTCCACGGTGGCCGGCATGTTCATCAATTCGCGCATCCCGCGCCTCAGCACCACGTCAGGGTACGACGCCCGTTTCTCGGGTGGGTACTTTGGCATCTTCATCGCTTGCGACGCCAACAAGGCGGGCCAAGCGGAAGAACTGCTGCGCCATCACGGTGCAGTGGAGGTGCGGCGTGAAGCCTGAGCCTACGTTCTTCATGACTTCTGTCGTCGCGCGCTCGTCGCGTCTCGTGGCGGCCATCGCGCTCCCCTTTGCATTCGGGGCGTGCACATGGTTCACCGACTTCAAGAATCAGCCCCGTATCGAGCCGTGGGAGCCGCTGTCGCAAAACGACGCCGACTCGCTCATGCCGCCGCGTGGCAATCCGCAGTTCAGTGTGCCGATTCAGGGCACGGCAGTCGCCGGATACCAGATCTCGTACGCGCCGCTACCGGCCGTGATCGACTCGTTCTCGGCCATCCCAAACCCGCATCCGGTTACGGAAGCGTCGTTGGAGAATGGACGGAAGAATTATCAGATCAACTGCTCCGTCTGCCACGGCTTGGCCGGCAACGCGAACGGTGGTTTGAAGAAGGTCAACCCGAACTACGGCTTTGCGCCTAGCCTGCTTGCGGAGTCGGCGCTCGGTCGTACCGACGGCTACATCTATGGCATGCTTCGCAACGGACGTGGTCTCATGGGTAGCTACAACCGAATCGAAGAGCCGGATCGTTGGGACGTGATCAATTACGTGCGGGCGCTCCAAGGAAAAACGACGATCAAGGCGGACACGACGTTGGTCGGTTATCCCGGTCAGAACGGTACCACCGTACCGGGACCGTCGCTCACGGCGCCGAACGTCCCGTCGCGGTACTTGCACCCCACGCAGCAGCCGACGCCCGGATCCTCGGGCATTAATTCGGCCACCTTCAAGGGCAACAACGACAACGACACCATGCGCAAGCTGCATGGTGCTCCGCACTCGGAGAAGGCTCCTGCCGGTGAGACGTCTAAGGCCGGTACGCCGGCCGCGAGCCAGGAGAAGCACTAGTGAGCCAGCATTACCACTACCCGGCGCGCGCAGAGTTCGCGAAGCGTCTGGCCGCTAAGCCGGTACCTGGCGGAATCAAGACGGCCGCGCTCGGCGCGGCCGTGGTCGGCATCGCGGTGTTCGTCTTCGGCCTGTTCAGCAACGCGGATCGCGCGTGGCAGGCGCTGCATTTCAACTGGTTGTTCTTCGCCACGATCTCGTCCGCGGGTGCGGCGTTCGCCGCCGTGCAGCGTATCGTGACGGCGCGTTGGTCGCGTCCGGTCGTCCGGTTCGCGGAAGGCTACGTCGCGTTCCTGCCGGTCGCGTTCGTGATCCTGCTGCTCATCCTCTTCCCGGGACGCGAGCACATCTTCACGTGGGCGGGTCGCGAAACGATTTCGGTCGCCGAGAAGGCGCGCTATCTGCAGCCCGGCTGGTTCGTGTTGCGTGGCATCTTCTTCTTCGGCGCCATGATGGTGCTGCAGTTGCTGTTCGTGTACCACTCCATCCGTATGGACGTCGCCGTCCTGCCGGAGTACGGCGCCAAGTGGGCCGCCGGACTACGGGCCAAGATGCGCGCCGGATTCGGTGACGAACGTCGTGAACTGCACACGCAGCACTCGTTGCAGGGCAAGCTCGCGGTCGCAGTCTGCATGGCGTTCGTGATCGGCTGGTGCTTCATGGCGTGGGATTACTCCATGAGCATCTCGCTCCACTTCCAGCAGACGATGTACGCCTGGATCGTGTTCATGGGCGCGTGGCTCAACATGATCATGTCGCTGTCGCTGCTCGCCATGTGGTGGCGGAAGCACCTGCAGGCCGACGACCTCGTCACCATGGATCACTTCTGGGATCTTGGGAAGCTCTGCTTCGCCTTCACCGCGTTCTTCGGCTACATCAGCTTCAGCCAGTATCTGGTGATCTGGTACGGCAACATGCCCGAAGAAACTCACTTCTATCGCCTGCGTCTGTCTGGCGTTTGGAAGTCGGTGACGCTGTTGGTGCCGATCCTGGTCTTCGTGCTCCCGTTCTTCGGGCTCATCTCGAAGGCCGCCAAGGTGTATCTGCCCACGTTCGTGCTCTTCGCGGTGTGCAGCCTTCTCGGCATCTATCTACACCGCTACATCGAGATCTATCCGTCCATCTACGGTGAGGCCACCAGCCTCCCGTTCGGGCTGCAGGAAATCGGTACCACCGTCGGCTTCCTTGGTCTGTGGGCGTTCTGCTACTTCTCGTTCATGGACGCGTTCCCCGTCATGCGTGTGTTCATGATGACGACGCCGGCCAAGGATGAAGTGCAGGTGCCGGTCGATGCGCGCACCATGGAGCCGCTTCCCGCTCACGAGTAGGCGAGCCGGGCCGATCGAACGAAGCGGGCGAGCACCTCTCGGTGCTCGCCCGCTTTCGCTTTTCGTAGGCCAGCGATTGGCGCGTGGCCGACAATCGATTATGCTACGGTGTTGGTGGTACTCTGGGGCGTTAGCTCAGCTGGGAGAGCGCGCGCTTTGCAAGCGTGAGGTCATCGGTTCGATCCCGATACGCTCCACTCCAAGTAGCCTGAACAGCAGACAAAAGCGGGGGCGGCCATCACTGGCCGCCCCCGCTTTGCTTTGACTGCGCCGTTGGATCGACGCCGGCGTAACCGGCTAGTAGATCGCGCCCTTGCTCGACGTGAGCAGGCCACTCGTCGCGCTCAGGGTGTAGGCGGTCGTATTGGGCGCCGTCCACGTCGACAGATTGAACTGGGCACCAACCGGAACGCGAACCGTCGTGACCGGGGTGTAGGTGAGCGCCGTGTTCACGGCACAGACGCGGGTCGCACCACTCGTGACGCTCAGCAAATACGCCCCGTTCCCCGCGCCGAACACGGTGGCCGAACCATCCAATGCGACGCCGACGGCTGACCGCTCGTCGACACCGATACCGCGGGGGGCGGTTGCGCGGCCGTCCTGCTGCAGGCGCGCCAGAAACGTTACGAGTCGGCCCATCCGATCGCGTACCATGAAATGCGAGTCCGTAATCAGGTTCGGCAAAAAGGGCACATTGAACAATGCCCCCGTGAGCGTCACCGATACGTCGTACGGATTCGCGAGCACCGTCGGCGACGTCGAGGAGGCGTTGAAGGCGGCGTACACGTACGGTCCCAGCACCGCCAGTCCCGCGCTGGTGCCGCCGATCGGAAACCCGGCCGCGACACGCGCATTCACGGCAGTTTGCAGCGCGGTGCCCGTCCACAAATTCACGTACGTCGACTGATCACCACCCGCGATAAAGATCACCTCGGCTTTACCGATGGCAGTCCTCACGTAGTCGCTGTTGGCGCCGCTCACGCTCGAAATCACGATGCTGGTGACCGAGTTCGCACCGAAGTTCACGAAATACTTGTTGTAGCCATTCGTGCCGCTGGTGCGCAGCACCACGACATCCCCATACTTGCCGGCACTCCGCGCACCGCCTTGCGCCAGCAGCCACTGCATGCCCGCGTCGCTATCCGTGCCGCCACCGGCGAGAAGCGCACCTCCCGACGGCGTCGTCTGTACATCCGTGGTGCTTCCCGACACGTACGCGGTATACCCGGGATTGACCTTTGAACTCGCGAATACCGCGGCGCCGTCGACCAGAGCGTCCGGTTCGGTTGACGACGCTGCTTCACTGCACGCTGCGAACGTCAGTGAGAGCAACAGGGCGGAGCACGCGCGAGTGGTCATGTTCGTACCAGAGTAAAGAGACATTCGGAACGGCCCGTGATCATCGACAGACGTGAAACGACTCGTCAATATAGGGCGACGCATCTCACGCAGCATTATTTCGGTCAGCTTGTCCGATGGGTAGATGGGTTCTAACTTCCGCACGTGACGATGTTATCCGCCGCGCCCTGATGGACGCCACCGCGATGCCAACCCTTCCAGAGGTCCTCGGCCTCTTGGCTCGGGCGCCCGACGTCACCCACGGGATGAGGTCGGTGTTCGAGCGCATCGGACCCTCCATCAAAGCCACGCGTCTGGCGCTCCAGTATGCCGATGCGTCGAAGGAGCCGGTGGTCTGGCGCGACCCGGCTAGCATCGGTGCCCCACTCCCAGTCACGCCGGGGCAGTGGCCGGTTGCCGGTAGCTCGGGCGTGTTGGCTGTGTTGGTCGTGCACCGTGAGCAACCACTGAATCCGGGCGACCACCAGCACTTCTTCGCGATCGCCGATGCGTTCGCGATTGCGATTGCCCGTGACGCGCATCTTGCGGATCTCCAGCGCGAGCTCGCCGCACAGGTGCAGGAAGTCGCCCACCAGCGTGTTT
>CAITQY010000652.1 GCA_903894655.1 uncultured Gemmatimonadota bacterium | reverse complement strand
GATTGCCTGCTCGGAGCCCTGGTCGATGGTATCGGGCAGTGCGAGTCGGTCCACTCGCATCGAATCAACCTCAGTGCGCGCCTTCACCCACTCGGCCGTACACAGTGCGCGCATCGCATCGATCCGCGACAGCCGATCCAACCCCGAGTCGGCCGCCCGGTTCAGGAACTGCCACGCCCAGATGCCAAGGGCGAGTGCACCCACAAGACTGGCGATGGCGATCAGACGGGACATACCCGCGCTCCGCGGCGCTTCCGGCGCCACTTACGACCCCCGCTTCGGTGCGGCGATTGGCATCGTCGGTAAAAAGCGTGGCGCACGGCGCGCCTTGGTTGCCTGTTCGAAGGCATACGCGAGTCCGATCAACCGCCCTTCGCTCCACGCCCGACCGATAAACGAGAGCCCCAGCGGCAGCGCGTCGGCAAACCCCATCGGCACTGTGATACTGGGATAGCCGGCCACCGCGGCCACACTGGAATTGCCGCCGCTGTAGCGATCGCCGTTGATCAAGTCGGTCGGCCACGACGGTCCATTGGACGGCGCCACGATCGCGTCGAGCGAATGCTGCGCCATGATCGCATCAAGGCCTTCGTCACGCGATAGTCGTCGGCACGTGGCCACGGCGTCGCGATACTTCACGTCGTCGAGCGAACCCATGGCCTGCGCGCGCTCCATCTGCTCCTGCCCGAAGTACGGCATCTCCGCGCTGGCATTCGCGCGATTGAACGCGATCACGTCATCCATCGTGCGCACCGACACCGTGCTACCGCGCTCGGCGAGGTATGCGTTCACACCAGCCTTGAACTCATACAGCAGCACGTCGAGTTCCGCCTCATCGTACTTGCCCACCGTCGGCACGTTGGCCGGGTCCACGATCACTGCGCCCGCGGTGCGCAACGATTCGATCGCACGCTCGAACGCCGCATCGGTCATCGGATGAAAGCCGGCCATGTTGCGGGCTACACCGAGGCGCGCACCCTGCAGCGACTTCGCATTCAGAAACGTGGTGTAGTCTGGCACGCTCTTGCCCGCGCTGTCGGCCGTCACGCGGTCACGCGAGTCCACGCCCGTGAGCGCGCCCAGCAGTGTCGCGGCGTCGGACACCGACCGCGCCATCGGGCCCGCCGTATCCTGCGACGACGAGATGGGAATGATGCCGCTGCGGCTCCACAGGCCCACGGTGGGCTTGATCCCCACCAGCCCGCAAATCGACGACGGACAGATGATCGAGCCGTCCGTTTCCGTGCCGATGCCCACCGCCGCCAGGTTGGCCGAAATCGCACTGCCGGTGCCCGAGCTCGAGCCGCACGGATTCCGGTCGATCACGAACGGATGCCGCGTTTGTCCGCCGCGTCCGCTCCATCCGCTCGTTGAGCGCGTGGAGCGGAAATTCGCCCACTCACTGAGATTCGTCTTGCCCAGCAGTACGGCGCCGGCCTCGCGCAAACGCTGCACGATGAACGCATCGCGCGGCGCCGGCTTGCCCACCAGCGCCAGTGAACCAGCGGTGGTCTGCATGCGATCGGCGCTGTCGATGTTATCCTTGATCAGCACCGGAATGCCGTGTAGCGGACCACGCACCTTCCCCGCGCGTCGTTCAGCGTCACGTTCGGCCGCGATCGCGAGCGCGTCGG
>CAITQY010000651.1 GCA_903894655.1 uncultured Gemmatimonadota bacterium | reverse complement strand
CCGATGGCTCACCCCATGGATCCGCCGGTGGCTCAGGCCGCCGTTACGCCAAGCGATCCCGCTTCGTTTCGCGGTTGGTGCGCTTGCGATCGCTCGTGGCGAGCAAGCGCTTCCGTAGCCGAATGTTGTGCGGCGTGATCTCGATGAGTTCGTCGTCTTCGATGTACTCGAGGGCGCTTTCGAGGGTGATCTCCCGGGGCGGCTCGAGGGTGATGTTCTCGTCGGTCGACTTGGTGCGGATGTTCGAGAGCTTCTTTTCTTTGGTCGGGTTCACGTCCATGTCGCCCGGACGCGAATTCTCACCGATCAGCATCCCCTCGTACACCGCGTCACCCGGCGTCACGAACAGCGTGGAGCGCTCCTGCAAGCTGAACAGGGCGAACGCGATGATCGTGCCGTTTTCCATCGACACCAGTACGCCGCGCGCACGGCCCGACAGCGGGCCCGCCCACGCCCCGTACTCGAGGAACCGGTGGTGCATGATGCCGGTGCCACGCGTGTCCGTGAGGAACTCACTGCGGTAACCGAACAGACCACGCGCCGGCACGCGATACAGCAAGCGCACCAGCCCCTGCCCCGGGTTCTTCATCTCGATCATTTCGGCCTTACGAGGGCCGAGCTTCTCGATGACGGTGCCGAGGTATTCCTCGGGCACGTCGATCGCGAGCTCTTCGAACGGCTCGAGCTTCTGGCCTTTCTCATCCGTGCGCAGAATCACCTTCGGACGCGACACCTGGAACTCGAAGCCTTCGCGACGCATCGTCTCCATGAGGATGGAGAGGTGCAATTCACCGCGGCCGGACACGCTCCACGCGTCGGTGGAATCGCTGTCTTCGACCTTGAGCGCCACGTTGCGCTCGAGCTCCTTGTACAGGCGCTCACGCAGCTGGCGCGACGTGACGAACTTGCCGTCCTTACCGGCGAACGGCGAATTGTTCACCACGAAGTCCACGCTGATCGTGGGCGACTCCACACTGATGCCCGGGAGCGGTTCCTGGCAGTCGGGATCGGTCAGCGTGCTGCCGATATCGACATCTTCGAAGCCGGCCAACAACACGATCTCGCCCGCTGACGCTTCCTGAATTTCCACGCGCTCGAGCCCTTCGTAGCCGTACAGCTTCGACACGCGTCCACGCTGAATTGGCTTCTCGCTTTCGAACGGCAGCAACGTCACGGAATCGCCAAGGTGCACCACACCACGCTCCACGCGGCCGATCGCCATACGGCCGAGGTACGCCGAATACTCGATGGTGGACACGAGCATCTGGAACGTCCCTTCGCTGTCCGACGGCGGCGGCGGCACGGTATCGACGATCGTCTGATACAACGGCTGCAGATCGACCGGCGTGACGTCCATGTCCATCGTGGCGAGCCCTTGCTTCGCGCTGGCGTACACCACCGGCGCGTTCAGCTGCTCTTCCGTCGCTTCGAGTTCGATGAACAGCGAGAGCACTTCATCATGCACGCGCAACGGATCGGCGCCGGGGCGGTCGATCTTGTTGATCACGATGATCGGGGTGCGTCCGAGTTCGAGCGCCTTGCGGAGCACGAACCGCGTCTGCGGCATCGGACCGTCGAAGGCGTCCACGACCAGCAGCACGCCCTCGACCATGCGCAGAATGCGCTCCACTTCGCCACCGAAATCGGCGTGGCCCGGCGTGTCGACGATGTTGATCTTCGTGTCGTTCCAGCGGATCGATGTATTCTTGGCGAGAATGGTGATTCCGCGCTCTTTTTCAAGCGGATTGGAATCCATCACGCGTTCTTCTACGACCTGATTTTCGCGGAAAGCTCCAGCCTGGCGGAGCATCTTGTCGACGAGGGTGGTCTTCCCGTGGTCGACGTGCGCGATGATGGCGACGTTGCGAATCTGCATAGCCTTAAAAGTTAGTGGGGCCATGCACTTACAGACAATGGGGCGCTGTCACGGACCGGCAACGGCGCTTACCCGACGCGCCGACGCTCCACCATCTCCACCGCCAGTTGCATGGCCGCCACCAAGCTCTCCGCGCTCGCCACGCCCAGCCCCGCGATATCGAGCGCCGTACCGTGATCTGGGCTGGTGCGCACGAATGACAGCCCCAGCGTGACGTTTACCGCGCTCCCAAAGCTCGCCACCTTGATGGCCGTCATGCCGACATCGTGATACGGCGCGATCACCGCGTCGAACTCGCCGCGCATCGCCCGCACGAACACCGTGTCGGCCGGATACGGCCCCGCCATGCCCGATTCCCGGGCCACGGGGGCCAGCAGGTCGTCGTCTTCGCGCCCAAAGCGCCCGCTGTCGCCCGCGTGCGGATTCAGGGCACAGAGGGCCAACCGGGGCTCGGCGATCCCGAAGTCCTGCCGCAGCCCCTCGCGGGTGGCGTAGGCCGCCTGCAGCAGCGCCTCGCGGGTGACCGCCGCCGGCACGTCGCGCAGGGCGATGTGGGTGGTGGCCAGCACCACCCGCAGCCGGTCGGACGCCAGCATCATCGTGGTCGGCACGCCCGCCAGTTCGGCCAGCATCTCGGTGTGTCCCGGGAAATCGAACCCGCCGGCCTGCAGCGCCGCCTTATCCAGCGGCGCGGTGACGATGCCATCCACCTCGCCCGCCAGCGCCATCCGGGCGGCGCGCTCCACCGCGAGGCCGGCCAGGCGGCCGGCGTGCTGCGTATCCACCGCGCGATCCCCCGTGGGCGCCCAGACCCCCACCGACTCGTGCACCGGCACTGGCGTGCCCGTTGGGCCGATCACATACCACGAAGCGCCCAGCGCCGCGATCCGCGGGTCACTGAGCGCCTTGGCAACGATCTCCGGGCCGATGCCACGGGGATCGCCGAGCGTGAGCGCGAGGCGCATCACCGTCACCGCCTTACGGCGTCACCGTCTGCTTCGACGGATCGTACCGCACCGACACATACGTCTGCTTCTTGAGCGTATCGATGAGCCGACGCATGCTGCGCTCCTCGGACAGCTGCGAACGCAGCCGCTCACGTACTTCCTTGAGCGTGTACTCGCCCGCTTCATCAAGAAACGTGACCTGCGCCACGATGAACTTGCTCACGCCCGCCGACGGATCAGGCATCGGGAACGGCTCGATGATATCGCCCAGCTTCTTCCCTTCGAGGGCGTTGCGATAGGGCTCCGGCAGCTCGCTGCGCGGATACTCGGGGATCGTCTTGTCCTCGCCACCCGCGTTGTCGTGATACTTCACGCTGAGCGAATCGAAGCTGCCACCGGCCCGCCACGCGGTCGCGATGCTGTCCGCCAGCGCCTTCGCGCGCGTTTCGTCGGACGTGTCGACGGTGGGGCGAATGAGAATATGGCGCGCCTTCACTTCGGCCGGCTGCACACGATCCACCCGAATGATGTGGAAGCCGAACGCCGTCTCGATCACGGGGCTGATGATGCCCGGATTGAGCGCGAACATCATGCGATCGAACTCGGGCACCATGCGTCCACGGCGATTCCAGCCAAGGTCACCGCCGAGTTCCTTCGTGCCGTCCATCGACTCCTTCTTGGCGATGTTCTCGAAGTCTTCAGGGTGCTTGTCGAGATCAACGCGAATCGAATCAATTTTGGCGCGCGCCTTCTTCTTCGACTCTTCCGACGGCTTGGTCGCAATCACCACCTGACGCAATCCAACCCGCGCTTCCTTCCGCGGCAGCTTGGCGCGGTTCGACTCGAACGCTTCGGTGATCTCGGCTTCGGTCACGTTGATCGCCGTCATCTTGCCGTCGCGCTTCAGCTTGCCGACCACTTCCTGCTGCAGGTTGCGACGCTTCAGTTGGTCGTTCTGCAGCTTGCGCCACTCGTCGACCGTGCCGAAGCCCGCCTCCTTGAGCGCCGCCTTGAACTCGGGCTCCGTTTTGAACTGCCCGCGGATCTGCTTCTCATTGTCGTCGACGGAGCGCTGCAGTTCAGCCTCGTTGGGCTCGACTTTGAGCTCCTTCGCCTTCTGCACCAGGAGCTCGGCTTCCACCAGCTGCTGCAAAATCTCCTGCTCGAGCTTCACGAGGTCTTCAGCCGACGTGACCTTGGCCCCAGACGAGCGGGCCGAGTTCACCGCCGCCAGTACCTCGGACACAAGGACGACCTGATCACCGACGACCGCGGCGATGCCGTCAACCGGCAACCCCTTGGGTTGCACCGTATCGGCGGCGGCCACCTTGGGCGTCGGCTTCGGCGCGTCCTGCGCCAGCGTAACCGACAACGGCGCCGCGATGATCGCGGCGCCGGTCAGCAGAGAAAGCAGTCTGGGCATCATTCCGTAAAGTACCCGGTCGGATGACCAGGGGTTCGTTGAAAGGCTTACTTCTTGGTCGTGTCAGGCATCGGAGCCGGCGCACCAGGAGCCGGAGCGCCAGCGGCGCCCTTGCCCGCCTTGAGCGAGTCGGCCGTGGCACGTACGGTTTTGGCCTTCTCAATCACCTTGTCGAGCCCCGCGTCGTTGATCGAGAAGTCGTACTTCTTCTGCACCGCGCGGGCCACCGGGTACGGCACGTCCACGAACGGCACTTCGTTCTTGATCAGCTTGTCGAAGAACCCCTCGATCCGCGAGGCCGCGATCTTGGCCTTGTCACCACCAGCCTTCGCGCTGTCGGCGAGCTTCGACGGCTCGACGTTGAGCGACGTCCATGTCTGCGTAACGGCGTTCTTGAAGTTCAGGTACAGGTTGGACAGCTCGGCGGTGTCGAGCGTCGCCTTGGCGCTGTCGGCCTGCCCCAGCACGAGCTCGTTGCGCACGATCTGACGCACGAACTTCTCCACCAGCGTGTCCGGCGCGTTCAGAAGCTGCGGACGGATCTGCGAGTTGGGCGGATAGGCCGCGACCCAATCGGCGAATTCCGACGACGTGAGTTCGCCGCTCTTATACGTGGCGAGCTTGTCGTTGTCCTTGCCGTACCCGAGCGGATTGCGCGCGATGGCCTTGGCCTTCACGGCGACGCCCGACACCAACTCGACCTTGTTCGACGACTCGACCTTGGCCAGGTAGGTGCTCTCGGCGATCTGCACGTTCCGCTGCTTGGCGATCGGCGCGAACTTCTCGGCGACGTCGGCATACGGCGAGCGGTAGATCACGTGGAAACCGAACGACGTGGCGCACACTGGCGAGATCTCGCCCGGCTTGATGGCCATGACGCACTTCTCGAACTCAGGCACCATCATCCCCTTGCCGAACACGCCCAGGTCACCGCCGCGCTCACCCGCGCCCGGCTCGTCGCTCTTGGCGGCCAGCTTGGCAAAGTTGGCCGGCGTGGCTTCGGCACGAATGCCTTCGGCCTTCTTCATCGCGGCCGCTTTCTGCTCCGGCGTCGCGTTGGCTTCGACCTTCACGAGAATGTGACGGGCCGCCATCGCCTCGCCACTCATGTAGCGCTGCTCGTCCGATCCCGGGGTGAGCGAGTCCCAGCCCTTCGACACGTTGTCATAGAACTTCTTGACGCGGATGTTGTCGATGTTCGACCACAGCGCCTGATCCATGGTTTTCTTGTCGGCGAGCGAGTCGCCCTTGGCGGCCGCCACACCCACGAGCTGGTAATTCACCCAGAGCTCGGCGATGGAACGGGCGACGTCCTTTTCAAGCGGGGCCTGCGACGTGCCCAGGATCTCCGCCAGGCGCGTCACGGAAAGCTGCTCGTCACCGGCCGAGGCCGCGACGTCCGGATTGGACGCGGCACCACAGGCAACGGCAAACGCGACGGCAGCGAGCACGGACAAACGATACGATTTCATCAGGTCGAACTCCGGCACCGGAGTGAAAAGAAGTGTTGGTGAGACCCTAAAAGCATCCAGTCGGTTGCCATCAGGGAGCGAGGGCACGCAGCGCGCGCACCAAGCCCTCGAGCATTTCCGCCCCGCCTAACCGGGTCAACTTAAGCGCCAGCGGCTGGGTCCGTCGAACGTCCACTTGGAACTGGACACCGTGGAATGCCGCTGACAGACCCTTCAGGCGAGGAACTGCATCAGCCCTGAAACTAACACGGGCTTCAGATGCCCGCACAAGCACCCCCTCCACGCCAAGCGCCGCGCCGAGCACCCGGAGCATGGCGCTGGCGAAGAGCGCGTGGGCCGCCGTCGGCATGGGGCCGAACCGGTCGCGCACCTCCAGCTGGAGCGCCTCGATGTCCTTGGGCTCGCGCAAGGCCGTGAGCCGCCGGTACACATCGAGCTTGGCCTCCTGCGACGTGATATAGTCGTCGGGCAGGAAACTCGGGAAATCGAGCGACACGTCGGCGGGGATCCAGGCTTTCTGGCCGCCGGCGTCCGAGAGCTGCCGCACGGTTTCGTCGAGCAGTCGCAGGTACAGATCGAAGCCCACGGAGTGCACAAAGCCCGACTGCTCCGAGCCCAGCAGATTGCCGGCCCCGCGCAGTTCGAGGTCTTTCAGGGCGATGCGGTAGCCCGCACCGAGCTCAGTGTGATGCTCCAGCACCGCCAGGCGGCGCTCGGCGTCTTCGTCGACCCGGTCGGGCACCAGCAGATAGCAGTAGGCCCGGCGGTGGGAGCGGCCCACGCGGCCGCGCAGCTGATAGAGCTGCGCGAGCCCCAAGTGGTCGGCCCGGTTCACGAACATGGTGTTGGCGTTCGGCACATCGAGCCCGCTTTCCACGATCAGCGTGGACACCAGGATATCCACCTCGTGATCGACGAACTGACGCATCACGGTTTCGAGCTCGCGTTCCTTCATCTGCCCGTGTCCCACCGCCACCCTCGCGCGCGGCACGATCCGGCGCAGGTGATCGGCGATCGCTTCGATGGTTTCGATGCGATTGTGCACGAAGAACACCTGTCCCCCGCGGTCGAGCTCGCGCGAGATCGCTTCTTCGAT
>CAITQY010000650.1 GCA_903894655.1 uncultured Gemmatimonadota bacterium | reverse complement strand
TGTGCCCGAGATCGGCAACGAACACTCCGTGCTGGGCCGCGCATAGTGCAGGTCCCACGTGAAGCGCTGCACGCCCGCCTTCGTGCTCGGCGCGGCCGCTGGGCGGAACCAGTAGCGCGGCCAGTTGCCGGCGTCGGTCGGCGCGGGCGTGGGATCAGTGCTCGCGAAGGTGCGCAGCACGCGACCGGTCGCATCGAGAATCTCGAGCGTCACCGACTGCGCGTCGCGTGACAGGTAGTAGTCGATCATCGCACCGTCGGGCGGATTCTCGGCCCGCGGTTCATCGGGTGGCACCGGCGTGTCGGTATACATCGAGTAGCGGACCCGCGTGGCAACCGCCGGCTTGAACAGCGTGGCCGGCGCACTCGCGGTGGCCGCGCTCCACTGCCGCAGCGCCGTGGTGTTATCCAGAATCCAGAAGCCGCGGCCGTGCGTGCCCACTGCAACGTCGTCGTCCTTGACGATCAGGTCGCGAATGGAGATCGCCGGCATGTTGCCGCGCAGCGAATGCCAGTGGTCGCCGTCGTCGAGTGAAAACCACACCTGTGTTTCACTCCCCGCATACAGCAGCCCGCGCCGCTTCGGATCTTCGCGCACCACGTTGATTGGCGCGTCGGTCGCAATGCCGCTCACGATCTCCGTCCACGTGGCGCCACCGTCGCGCGTGCGATAGATGTGCGGCCGCAGGTCATCGAGGCGCAGCGTGTTCACGGCCGCATACGCCGTCGTCGCGTTGAAGTGCGACGCGTCCATGATCGACACCTTCCACCACGCCCCGATCTGCGGTGGCGTCACGTTGCGCCACGTCGTGCCACCGTTGCGCGTGATGTGAATCAGGCCGTCGTCGGTGCCCGCCCACACCGTGTTCGAATCCACGTAACTGGGCGCAATCGTGTACACCACGCCCCGTCGCGTCGGCTTGGCGCCCGGCGTGTTGGCGTATTTGCCCACGCTGGCCGGAACCTCCCATGTTTCGCGCGACAGATCGTCGCTGATGCGCTTCCAGGTGGTGCCGCCATTCACCGTACTCCACACCACGTTCGTGCCGTAGTACAGCTTGCGCGGGTTGATCGGCGAAAAGAGAATCGGCATGGTGCGCACGCCGCGGAAATAATCCGGACCGCTGCCGGCTGCGCCGCGCGTGCGCCCGATGGTCGGACTCACGTTCTGCGTCTGTCCCGTGCGACGATCAAAGCGCGACACGGTGCCGCCGTACACAATGTCCGGGTTGAGCGGATCGGGGGCTACGTAGCTGTACTCACTCGCCCCCACCGGACGCCAGTCGCGATACGTGATGCTGCCGTCGTTGCCGCGGCTGTTCACGCAGGCCGAGCCGGATTCCTGCTGCCCGCCGCACAGGCGGTACGGCCAGGCGTTATCGGCCGTCACATGGTAGAACTGCGCGGTGCCCTGATTGTACCACGAGCTCCACGTCTCGCCGTCGTTCACCGTGATGACCGCCCCTTGGTCGGCCACCAGCAGCATGGTGGTCGGCACCAGCGGATTGATCCACAAGCGTTGATAGTCATCGCCGCCCGGCGCGCCGCGGAACGCCGTCCACGTTACACCGGCATCGGTGCTCTTCCACGCCACCACGTTCATCGAGTACAGCGTGTTCGG
>CAITQY010000649.1 GCA_903894655.1 uncultured Gemmatimonadota bacterium | reverse complement strand
TCCTCTGGCGGCCCCCACACCCACCCAAAGTCGTAGAAGACCCGCTGCTGCTCAGGCGGGGTGAGCCCCCAGTGTGTTTCCTCGATCAGCTCGCGACCGGCACCGGCGACCACGAGATGACAGCGCGAACCGGCCAACCGCGCCAACGCACGTAGGGTCGCGGCGGGGACGTCGCCGGCACCATCCATGGGGTGCCGTTGCCGGAGGTCCTCGAAACGGACCGTGACGTGCAGTGCGACCCCGGCCTCTCCACAGGCGAACGCGAGCTCAGCCATAGCGGGATGCCCCGGCCCGAGCCCCCACTGGGCCGGATACGCTCGGACCGCCGGCGCCCCGGCATTGACCGCGTCCCGTAGCATCTCCGTCCATCCCGGCCAATCGGGACGGACGATCGGCGCCGGGAGCAGCACACCGGCGAACGGTTCAACCGCGGCGTACAAGGCGCGGTTTGATGGAAGCGGATCGCGGTGGAAGGCACCAGGCAGGTGCCCGACCCATGCGGCGGCGAAGCCTTCGCGATCGAGGACCCGGACCAGGATCTCCGGGTCCGGGTGTGGCACCTCGCGGAACGGGTACCCCCCAATCCAGCTGGTGACGTCGATCGGACGCGTCTCAGCCATAGATGAGCTCGTCATACGATCGCTCCTGGCGTCGCGCCCACGCGCGACAGCACATCGGTGAAGGCGCCCGCGGGAAATAGGCGGACGGCGTTTCGCCAATACATGTCGGCCAGGTCGTCGTCGGACGCCCCGGTGTAGGGCAGTGCGCGCAGCTTCGTGAGTCCGGTACAGAGTGTCAGGTCGGCCGCCCACAGCAAGCGACGCGCGCCGACCCAGCGTAGGGCGTCGTCGATCATCCCGCGATCGATGCCGCTGCCGGACAGATCCATCACGATATTCTCGAGGTCGCGCACCGCCGGATTGGTGTGGGCCCAGTCGCCGCCCCCGCCGATGTGCGCCAGCAGAAATGTCGTGCGCGGATGACGCGCCGCGAGCCGAGCCAGTTCGATGCCATCGGAGGCGTCCTGATTCGGCCAGTCACGACGTCGATGCTGCCAGATGTGCTGCAGCACCGGCACGCCATAGTGCGCCGCCGCCGCCGCGATGTCGTCGAGCAAGGCGTCATCGGCGCGACGGCCGGCCGCGAGTTTGATGCCGATCGCCCCGCGCGCGATCCCGCGCCGAATCTCGGCGAGGGCATGCGCGGTGTAGTTCGGATTCACCGCCACCCAGGCTTTCACGCGCGGCGACTGTTCGTCGGCGAAGTCGAACATCCAGTCGTTGGCGCGCGTCTGATCGTCGGGCGACGCGAAGTACGTAGGCGAGGTGGCGCCCCACGATCCGAGCACCGAGGCGACGTGACAGACGACGCCGATGCGATCGCCGGCGTCCAGCCGGGAGGCATTGTAGCGCTGCCAGTCGCTGCGGTTGCTCGAGGGGGTGTGGAAGTGGGCGTGTACGTCGATCACCGTGGTCATCGTTTTACTCCTCGACGCGTCGTGGGCCAGGCAGCAGGGACTGCATGATCTGCGGCATCAATTGAATCACCTGTTCGAGCGCCACCTCATCGTGGGCGATGGCGCCGAACTGGTAGGCCCCGCGCTTCAGGAGCAGTCCGTATCGGGCTGCCACCGCCACCAGTGCGTCCAGCGCGTCGGGGGCATCGGACAACAGTCGCCACATCATCGGCGGCCCTTCGGCGCGCACGCCGACCCATGGCGACTCGGATAACGCCGTCCCGATGATTTGCAGCAACATGCCACCAGCCATCGCCATGCGCTCGGGCACGTCGGTACGCTCATGCCAGTCGAGCACGGCTTTCGCGGCGGCGAGCCCCGTGCTCTCCGTCGCCGCGGTCGAAGAAATCCAGGTGCGCGGCGCGACCTCCATCACCCCGGCTCGTCCGACCACAGCCGCCAGCGGGTAGCCGTTTGCCATCGCCTTGCCAAGTATGGTGAGATCGGGCGTCACGCCGGTGAGTTCCTGCACCCCGCCGGTGCGCACGCGGAAGGCCGTCTTCACTTCGTCGAAGATGAGGACGGCACCGGTTCGATCGGCGAGGCGTCGCGCCACGTCGAGCCAGGACGCGCTCGCGATGTCATGCACGAGCGG